>JADGPY010000411.1 GCA_017882205.1 Chitinophagaceae bacterium | reverse complement strand
TTGATGAATATATTCACCAAAAAATATAGTATATAGTGAATACATTCACCAAAAAGATGTATATTTGGTGAATAGAGACCTAAATGAACATACCAAGGTATTTATCAGGAATTCTGCCTGCAAAGGTTGACTATAAGAAGGCCATTATACTTCTGGGGCCAAGGCAGGTTGGAAAAACAACTCTTATCAAAGAATTAGCTGTAGGTATTGATCCCCGTTTTCTCTATATCAATGGGGATGACCCCAGTGTGCAGTCATCACTATCCCAGTCTTCGCTTTCATTTTTACGGTCATACCTTGGTAACGCAAAGGTGATTGTGATTGACGAGGCTCAACGGATACAAAATATTGGTATAACAGCAAACCTGATCATAGACGAACTGCCAGGAAAACAACTACTTATCACAGGCTCCTCAGCATTGGAATTATCCAGTACTATCAATGAGCCATTGACTGGCCGCAAATGGGAATACCGTCTCTTCCCGGTGAGTTGGGCTGAGCTATCTGGGTATGAAACAATGGCAAGCGCCCTTCCGCGCCTGCCTAATCTACTGGTATTTGGCATGTATCCGGATGTATTGATGCAACCAGGCAATGAAATAGAAATAGTAAGTAATCTGGCATCCAGCTATCTATATAAAGACCTCCTGAACTTCCAGGGCATAAGAAAGCCAGAGCTGTTGGGTAAGATTTTACAGGCGTTGGCATGGCAGGTAGGTTCGGAGATCAACCTGAATGAAATTAGCAGGACTGTGCATGCAGACAAGAATACAGTAACTCATTATATCGACCTTCTTGAAAAAGCCTTTATTATTTACAGGCTGCCTCCTTTTAATCGCAACCTGCGAACAGAAATAAGCAGTAGCCGCAAAGTTTATTTTTACGACAATGGCATTCGTAATGCTGTTATAGGTAATTATACTCCTGTGATATCCCGAAATGATATTGGTGCACTTTGGGAGAACTTCCTGGTGAGTGAGCGCTTAAAGTTGCTCAACTACCACGGCTTCTATGGATTTACGTATTTCTGGAGAACCAGTACAGGTGCCGAAATAGATTATATTGAAGAAATAGATGGCAGATTATATGCCTATGAATTTAAATGGAACCCGGGTGCAAAATCAAAATTCTCAAAAACCTTTACAGACGAGTACAAGCCTGCAGAAACAAAGACTATACATCGTGATAATTTCTGGGAATGGCTTCAAAACTATCCGTACTGATCTTGTTGAATCGGCTATTTCATCCTTTATTTAGTAATCACCTAATCGTTATGAAATAGTTACTAAATCATTAAGCCTATTTTATCAAATTGATAAGAAATTGTTTTGCCCAATAATTATGGTTCTTAAAAATGACCTTCGCAAAGAAGATTACCAGGAATGAGCATACCATTATTTAAGGGGCAAATAATTAAGTTATGAAACTCTTATTTTTTTCTATCCTATCAACATTGTTTATTAGTAATTACACAATTTCACAAGAGTCAATTCAAAAAGTAATACCCAATCAGGTAACTCATTCCTTTGAAGTAAACTACCCAGCAATCAAAGTTAGAAAGTGGACCGTTAAAAATAATATGTATGAAGCAAGATTTGTGAATGATCATAAGAAATGCATGGCCTATTATGATTCTAATGGTGAATGGATAAAGACTCAGACAATTATCCTATGGAGCTGGAATTTACCACTGCCGGTAAAGCAAAGCTTTTATAAAAGTCAATTTGCTATATGGTTTATTGAAAAAATGCAAAAGTGTGAAACACCAAAACAGACCTTCTATAGATTTTTAATTAATAATGGAAATTTATTAGATGCGGACCATCATGATGCTTTCATGGAAAAGTATAGTTTAGACTTTTCCACAAATGGGGAATTAATAGACAAAAGGCTAGCACAATGAAAGCGAAATATTAATGTCTCTTAAAGCGTGAATATAATTGTAAGCGATAATAAAATGCCTATAGGGCTTATATTATCTATTGCATTGAACTTTATCTTCTTTAAGCCAGAATAAGTAAGTAATTTTTTTGGCTTTAGGGGTCGATCCTTTATGCTCGTATGAGATCTTTCCTCCTTTCAGGAATGAAAGGAAATCACGAAGCGTGCCTTCAGCAGTTGCCAGTTCGGCTGAAATCTCTGTTTTTCTATCTTCATACTTTTTTACCTGCGTAAAGATCTTGAACATTTTATCCGTTTCACCCGGATCATAAGTAGAAGTATTATGCTCCTCCTTGTGAAGGTCATATTTTTCATGCGCCTTTTTTATCAGGACGGGAATTTCTAATTCTTCGTCTGTCAATCTCAAATACTCCTCAATCGCTTCGTTTATGTGTTTGTACTTCTTCTCTTTCATAAATACAGGTTTTAATTGTGCCTGTAAATATCATAAAAATAATAATAGTCTAATATTAAATTTTTTAGATAGATAGGTGGTTTTCAACCTCAAATAAACAGAAATGCCACCTGTTGAGGTGGCATTTCGTAAAATCTTTTGGTTTGGGGTCTTGGGCTTTTCAACGACCTTTTAAGATTTCAGAGTTTTCTTTGAGTGTCTTTACATGGATTTGGATTGTTGGATGGGTTTTCACTGGATTTGGATGATTTTTGGCTTTTCAATGGATAACTGGATAAGTAACATTGTAAAATTATAGCTCAATAGTTTAGATTTCGACTCAATATCACCTGATGGGGTAAAAACAGTACTGAACAGGATTATTTGAACCCTAAACTGTTTGCCTATCTTTATTCTTCCATCAAACCATTCACAATGCGCTATACGATCCTTTTTATTTTATGTATTATTCGATTATCCGCAAACAGCCAAAGCAATGACGAATCCAATTTCATTAAGGATAATTATACTAAGATGGACACAACCATCACCATGAGGGATGGGATTAAGCTATATACCGTTATCTATAGTCCAAAAGATCAATCAGTAAAATATCCAATCCTGATGGAACGTACCCCCTACTCTGTTGCACCCTATGGTTCTGATAACTATACCCGGCGCTTAGGTCCTACTCAATTGGTTCATGAAAAATATATCTTCGTTTTACAGGATGCACGGGGACGCTATATGAGCGAAGGACATAACCTTGAGGTTACACCACAGATCCCGAATAAAAAATCAAAAATGGATGTGGATGAGAGCAGCGATACTTATGATGCTGTGGACTGGCTGATAAAAAATATCAGGAACAATAATGGACGTGTCGGTACGTATGGCATTTCCTATCCGGGCTTCTACGCAAGCGCTACCTTGCTTGCTAACCATCCTGCTATCAAAGCAGTTAGTCCGCAGGCACCGGAAGCAGACGAGTTTATTGGTGATGATGCCAACCACAATGGCGCCTATTTCCTTCTTGATAATTTTCATTTCATGAACTTCTTTGGAAAAGAAAGGAATGGCCCGGTTAAAGATTATGGCGCCCAGATGTTCCAGATAAATTCAAGAGACGCTTACCAATTCTTCCTTGATCTGGGACCCATAAAAAATACTCAGTCAGAAAAATATTTTAATCATCGCAGTTATATCTGGAACGAATACCTTGCTCACGATACATACGATTCTTATTGGAAATCCCGCAACCTGCGTCCTCATTTAAAAAATATTACAACACCCACGCTCGTAGTTGGCGGATGGTTCGATGCAGAAGACATGTTTGGCGCCTTGCATACATTTGAAGCCATTAAAAAACAAAGCCCTATAAACAAAAATCATTTGGTTATGGGGCCATGGACGCATGGCGCCTGGGCATCTCCTCAATGGACACAATTTGGCACCCATGATTTTGGAAGCAACACAAGTAAATATTTCCAGGACTCGTTGCAAGCTAAATTCTTTAACTATTATTTGAAGGATAAAGGCGATTTCAATGCTTCTGAAGCAACTTTATTTGAAACCGGCACCAACCAATGGAAAAGCTTTGCATCCTGGCCTCCTCAAAATGCTACAGCAGTAAATTATTATTTTAAGGAAAACGGAAAATTATCTGCTTATAAAAATAGGAGCAATAATTCTTATGATGAATATGTAAGTGACCCTAAAAACCCCGTGCCATATACGAACGGAATTTATCAGGGAAGAAATAATGAATACCTGGTGGAAGATCAGCGATTTACAGCAAACCGGCCTGATGTAGTGGTATATGTTTCCGATGTTTTGGATAATGATCTTACCCTTGCAGGAAGGATATACGCAGATCTTTTTGTAAGCACTACCGGAACCGATGCAGATTTTATAGTAAAAGTAATTGATGTATTGCCTGATACTGCAACAAGTGCAAAGGCAATGCCCAGGGGCACTACCATGGCTGGCTTTCAGCGTTTGGTAAGGGCTGAGGTTATGCGGGGAAAATTCAGGAACAGCTTTGAGAACCCTGAGGCATTTGTGCCAGATAAAGTAGCTGAAGTAAAGTTTGAATTGAATGATGTGCTGCATACTTTTAAGAGGGGACATAAGATCATGGTGCAGGTACAAAGCAGTTGGTTTCCACTGGTTGATATG
>JADGPY010000410.1 GCA_017882205.1 Chitinophagaceae bacterium | reverse complement strand
TTCAACATGAAATTGTCCATTAGAAATGATTCCGTAGTTAATTTCGAAATGAGGTAATGTACCAGTCATAAAACCGGGTTGAAATGCATTCATTGATGATAAGTAATATTCCCAGTGTCTAAGGCCAACAGGTTCTGGATCATCAGTACCGAATGGTGGTCCTGCATTACAAAATTCAGTAATCAGCAGTGTACTGAATAGCATTAAAACTTCTTTTGATACAACCTTCATTCCATCACCCCCCTTATTATCCCTTACTCTATTATACAATATCCGAAGTTCTATCTCAATTTAACTATTATGAAATAAACACAAAAAAGTGCTTTTGGTTTTTTTCTCAGTTATCAAAGTTACACCTTGCCTAAGCCAAATTCAATTATATTTTATAAGGCATTAATTGAATTTATACTATATATAACGTTATAATGTTATATGTAATTTATTTTAATTAGAATCATCTAAAAGCTGACATAAGTATTTTAATCGAGAAAGAGGAAAATAAAGAAGTTTTCCTCCTTCTTTATTTTCCGACCTCTCACACCACCGTATGAACGGTTCACGTATACGGCGGTAGTGGCTATATAAAGCTTAGTTCTTCGGCATCTGGTTTATCGGGTCAAACGGTTGAGCTCCTTTATCAATTACAACATTTTCTCCTGCAGTCAATAGCCATTTTTCGTTTTGTTCTACATAAACTAGTGTAGCCAGAGCATCAGTAGGTCCTGGGGTTTTTCCATCAGGTAACGGAACAGGGTGCGGATCAGAAAAATGCCACAGAACGTGGGCTATAGCCACATCTTTTGTTACAAACCGGATGTCAACTGACTTTTTCTCACATACCGTCGTTTTAAACATTGTATTATGATAAGCCTGGTGTGCATATTGAGATTCCTTTCGTCCTTTCCACCACATACCTACCACATTCACCCAATCGATATTTTCTGTGGTATAGTTATTCATATCATCATAATTATGATTGTTCCAGCTATATATCATAGCATCAATCTGCTTATTGATAGCAGCTTCATCTTTGGTTCTATCTTGAGCAAGGATGATCCCGCATATCAACAAGAAAACAATTGTAGTAATAACATTTTTCATAGCTTTTGTTTTCTGGTAAAAGTAGCTCAAAGAGCAGGCGTAAGCATAGTACAAAAGCGACATATCAGGAAAACAGCGGGTTAAAAAATTTTACGGGTGACTTTAAAAGCTCTGATTCAATTAAGGATGGATTTACCCCCGCAAATTCCTGAAAGTCCCGAATGAGGTGCATCTGGTCAAAGTATCCGCACTCATGAGCAATTGTTATCCAAGTGAATACCTGGCTGTTGTTCCTTTAGAATCCAGGCGTGCGAAAATCTTACCAACCGGGAGAAGTATTTGGGTGGTAATCCTATCCGTTGCTGAAATACTCTTTCAAACTGACGGGTGCTTAAGCAGGCATCAGATGCCAGTTGGTCAATTTTAATTAATCCTCGTTCTTTAATAAGCAGAGGAAGTACATGATCAATGGGTAGGGTATGTTTTAATCTGCCTGCATGTTTAAGCAGAAAACTTTCAATAATTATTTTCATTTTGTAAAAAGAATCAGCCTCTCCTAATTGGTCATTTACCTGGTTCACCTCATTCCCTAACAGCTCCTGACCATCGAATGCATCATTGCATAAAAGCTCATTCATGGGAATGCCTAAAAAACGATATAATCCTCCCGGCTGAAAACCAACGCTAATCGCCAAATGATCACACCCTGGAGTTATATTATGTCGATTGATGTTAGGGCCAGCCACAATTGAAGAGGAGAGTGTTTCCTTTTTCTCCGTGGATATATCTCCTACGTCTACGCGATCTCTGACATAAAACATCAGGCTGTGTTCGGGCATTGGGGGAATAGAGAAACTGTTTGAGTTTTCCATTGCCTCAAACTTCATCTCATTTATCATAATGTTGTTTACAAACCCTTTTAAGGCTGGTTGCGGTTCATAGAATTGTTGAAACATGGCGCTCTTTTAGTGTTATTCAAAAATAAGACATTCAGATCTTAATATACTCAACAACAAAGTTCAAGCACAATTTGTTGTTTGGGATTAACGATGGAATAAATTACAAAAGAAAACTGGACACGGAATCACGCTTCATCCCAGATATAACGACGAAACTTCGGAAGATGATCATTTTCCATTTGCAGAGACATCTGGAAGTGATGACTTGGTATCGCTTCGTGCAGAAATAAATTTTCCATGCCTCTTGTTATTGATAACTGTCTGTAAAATCAGCGGGCAATAAATTATTGAAGCGATTGTCTCCATAGTAGGTAGCTATCCATGGGAACATTTGCATCCGGCCATCGTAATACTTATCAAGTAAACCAGCAAATTCCTTATTGTCTTCTTTTACCTATTTGATTTTCCATGGTTTCAACTTGTCGTGATAATGATACTTGTAAGAAAGTTATTCCTTCTCACCTGCTTTAAAAACTGCCCAGGGTTGGGTTGGACGATCTTTAAGCAGGCCATTCATCCAGTCATATTGAGGATGCAATTCAAGAAATTTTTTGGCATCGAAAGGTATTCCGCAGGCAGCGCCCCAACGCGCAACAAATGACATTTGTTTTGCCATCTTTGAGTCGACCACTTTCCCATCCAAAACTCCCAAGGGTTCAAAAGGTTCATGTTTGCCTTCAATGTTCAGATCTACCTCATTATGACGACAAAGAGTACGATCATCGGGCTTATTTATATTTAAATAAGTGTCATAATGATCGGCTTCAAATAACTGAGCATTGTTTATATCAATTTTCCCAACATTTTCATTCATAAGTTGCTTCCATCTAACCCTGCGGGCAGTAGAACTACTTTTAATATTTGTATTGTCAGTCATCTTGGTTTCAAATCGAAGGATCCTCAGATCTTCAGCCACATTGGAGCCAATGAAATACCCATCCTTTTTCTTTTCAAATCCTACATATTTCAAACCCAGCTCCAGCCTGGCAATTTCATTTGTATTCACATCACCAATCAACCACGCATTCGCGTAACCCCCATTATTACCTTTTTTCATGATTTCGCACCATTCATCTATTGAAGAAGAATATTGCGTTGCCGTTCTCATTCGAGAAAATTCAGGTACTCCTTTTGTATCAAAGGGAAAAAAATCTCCTATCGTCGTTTCTGAACCAACAATGCCAGCATCGGTGATAAAAAAATCTGTGTCGCTATGAATAAATCCGGGGATAGTTTGCATCAGAATCCTATGCCCTTTTTCAGGAAGAATATCTATTATGACATTGCACAACGGGTTATAATATTTATCATGTGTATTATGCCCAAGGACTATTCCTCCGTCTTTGGTCATTGTCCCTGTTGCAATAAAGGAACTGCAAGACTCTTTCACCAGATCCGGAGTATTTACTCCAATGGAATCCTTTAACAGGGGCAACAAATA
>JADGPY010000409.1 GCA_017882205.1 Chitinophagaceae bacterium | reverse complement strand
TTCTGCAAGAAACCCTACAACGAGAAGGGCAATCGGGAAGTGAATAAACATAGCGTGGAGATGGCTTGCTGTAAACATAATTTTTTTTTACAAAGATGAAACAGCAAGAGTTTGTAACAGATTAATGTATTCTTAAGATTAGCTTAAGAAAGGTAAATCAGTTAACAATGTGGTTGTTAATCACAACATTTTGTATCAATTGAATTTTCCCCTATTTATCAAGCAGGTTGCCAACTTTATCAAAATGGTGCATAAAGCCAGGAAATATTTTCATTAAGCAGTTCCAGCATTAAAGTGCTTTTCGTAACAATTCCCTGATCACGTTTCATGTGAAGGTTTTCAATATCAACAGATTTATCAAAATGAAGAATGGCCCTGTTTGGACCAACAGTGATAGAATACGTGCCTTGTTGTTTTACTGTGTTGTCCAATTGAATAGGGTACGTTTAATCGTTATTTAAAGACAAAAATGCTAATGACGATGATGGTGTAACGCTAACACCCACTGATGCCCCTCAAAAACCAGGTGGGATTAGATGACATTCCCCATGTCTTTTGACAGGATCTGATTATTATTAACCCAAATAAAGCAATCTTTAAATTTAATTTCATACCGTAAATTTCGTTAAAGACAATTCAACACGGATAATGCAAAATAAAATGATCGGAAATTTTCTGAAACCATTTGATTGCAACTGTACCGTCAATTGGCGGATGGCAACATTTACAAAAGAAAAAAACTCCGGGGTCAGCAAAATTCCTTCAAAAAATAACTCCTAAATCCGGGTTTCAATCTATTTTCAGTTATTATCCATTCCGTTTTGATAAGCTACAATCTATAAAAGTCAAAATGTACCTCACCTTTTTTGGTTCTTAATTTTCACTAATCTCTTTCCTTTTATTTACCTGTTTGTAAGTTGTTAGGAGTTTCTTTAGTTGTTCAATACATGTTCGATATTTAACCGATTGGTTATCTTAAAGGAAAGCAATTATTTCACGCTTCACTTTAATAAGAAGTTTCTCTTCAGTAAAAGGTTTCTAACTGGGGCTCATGTGAAAAAATATGACGATTGTCATTCAATAAGAGGACCGTTGTTACAAAACAAGTTGGCACGGTTACTTAGATTTGCTTCAGTAATGTAAGTCAAATTTGCATTCATAAATAATTAAAAAATATGACGAAAGGAATACTAGTAGTCATGTTTTCTTTTGTTGTTTTGGTTCTGCAAGCCCAAAAAGAAAATGACGTAAATGTACATGGCCGCATAACTGGTAAAGTAGTTGATTCGTTGTCAGGAGAGCCAATGGAATATGTAACGATCACTATTCTTATGCAGGGCAATAAAAATCCCGTTAATGGAAGTATATCGGATAAATCCGGTAATTTCTTAATTGATCATGTCAGTAAGGGTAATTATAGAATCCTAATCGAATTTATGGGGTTTCAGCCATTTACCTTTAATAACATTGATGTTACCAGTGAAAACTTATTGGTCGACTTAAAAACAATTTTGATGGTTAAAGACGTAACTACGTTGCAAGATGTTATAATTACTGCCAAGGCGAGAATTGTCGATAACAAAATTGATAAAGTTGTATTTAATGCCGAAAATGATCTTACTTCCCAGGGAGGCGTAGCTACCGATATACTAAAGAAAGTACCCCAGGTATCTGTTGATATTGACGGAACGGTAGAACTGGCTGGCAGTACCAGTATCCGCTTTCTTATTGACGGCAAGCCATCAAGCGCCTTTGGCAGCAACATTACAGATGTATTGCAATCAATTCCCGCCAGTCAGATAAAAAGTATTGAAGTAGTTACCAACCCTGGCGCTAAATATGATGCGGAGGGTATTGGAGGTATTATCAATATTATCCTAAAGAAGAGTAGCGTGCGGGGATACAATGGGAACTTATCTTTAACAGCAGGAACCCGGCAGGAAAACGGATCCTTCAACATGAGTGCACGAAAAGACAATTTTGGTTTTAATGCATTCATAAGCGGTAATGAGAGGTTACGTGCAAACACTTCCAACAACTTTCAACGTATCTCTCAAAATAGTACAGACAATACGATAGATGTCCTGAAACAGGATGGAAGTTCTTCATTTACCCGTTATGGAATGCAATCCGGGCTTGGATTTGACTGGACCATTAAGAAAAAAAATAACTTCTCCGGATCGTTGAGCTATAACGAATTTGGTAATACAGGATCGGGTTATTTGGCTCAGTCACAGGTAACGACATTAAATGATGGGAGTGGTAAAATAATTTCTAATTTACTAACGCACAATACTAACGGCAGTTCCTTTCGCGATCATGGCATTGACGCCAATCTTAATTATAAAAGAACTTTTACTAAAGAAGGCCGTGAACTGGAGATAAATGCAAATTCGAGTTTTGAAAATAATAATCATAAAGCCAATAACAACGAGTTTTTATTGCCGGAGGGTTCTCTTACCTACGGTATTAATAATGTAAACCCCGGCAAAGAAAATGGAACAGAAATAAGAATTGATTATACAGAGCCTTTGTCTAAAAAAGTAATTCTTGGAACAGGTGCTAAACTAAGCATGTATAACATTAACAGTTCAGCAGCGGTATTGAGTTTTCGGCCATATTCGGGCGATTATTTATTTGATAGTTCTTTATCCAACTATTTGCAATACCATCAAAAGGTATATGCTGTATATGCCGAACTGAGTTTTCCTGCAGGCGATTTATTCGATGCAAAGCTTGGAGGCCGTTATGAAAGAACTAACATCAATTCTTTTTACTCCAACGCTCAGGAACAAGCGGTCACGCCAGGCTACAACACTTTTGTTCCCTCTGTTTTCTTTCTAAGAAAACTTACCGATAGTAAAACAATAAAACTGAGCTATTCAAAAAGAATTGAGCGACCTGATTACGGAGACCTGAATCCTTTCATTAATACCAGTGATCCCAAAAACATTTCCAGCGGCAATCCTCATCTCAGGCCGGAACAGGGGAGCCGCTATGAGTTTAGTTTCAGCAACGATCTCGGGAGTAAAGGTTCCTATGTTATTACTGCTTTTTTCCGCAACAATAAAGATGATATCCAGAATTTTATCATTTATTACCCTTCGCTGTCGGTAGGTGATTCCACGTATACTAATGTGGCTGTAAGTACCCGTGAAAATATTGGCATTGAAAAGAATGCAGGGCTTAGCCTGTTTGGAAACATAAATTTTACCAAAGACTTTAATGTAAGAACCAATGTGTTTGCCTTTTACAGGCATACCATAAATGCAATAGACACGGGTTACAATTCCAATAGTTTTAATTACAGGTTTAATATAAATGCCGGTTACCAGTTTACCAAAACCCTTGCAGCCGAGTTTTTCGGCAATTTTAATTCTGCACGGCACCAGGCACAGGGTACTTATCCATCCTTTACTACATACAGTTTTGCTATAAGAAAACAGCTATGGAAAAAGAAAGGTAGCCTTGCCTTTACGGCGAACAATCCTTTCAACGAATATGTAAACAGGAGAACGACCATTTTTGGCCCGGGCTTTACAGTGACCAATCTTCAAAGAATTCCATTCAGATCATTTGGGCTAAATTTTACATGGAAATTTGGCACGCTGGAATTCAAGAAAATTAAAGAAGATAATTCAATAAACTTAAACCCACCAACAGAATAAAGTTGTTATCGGAATTTATAGAATATTCCTATGATAAAGTATTCGGTAATCTACGGCCAAAACAACTTTTTGATAAAGGGACCAAAAGACGCATTCTCCATTCCCCAGGGACCTGAAATAAAATTTATTTTTGATATAAAAGGAAAGGATACAACAGTTGATTTAATTACGCCGGATCCATTGTACCATATTAAAAATATATAAAGGACACTTCACTATCGGAAGAAGTTTTGAAAAAATACACGGGTATCTATTGTTGCCCGGAACTGGATTGCAAATATGGTATTGTTTTGAAAGATCATCATTTATTCTTGACTAACTCCAAATACAACGATGCAAAACTGACTTAATTGGTAAGGACCATTTAACAAATGATAACTGGTGGATCAATAATCTAATGATGAAGCGTGACAATAAAAAAAATATTATCGGCTTTGAGGTAAATTC
>JADGPY010000408.1 GCA_017882205.1 Chitinophagaceae bacterium | reverse complement strand
GATAAAAAGAATTCAATGTTTTTATCAAAATCTACGACATACGCCACATCAAGCATTTGCCCATAGGCATCCCCGATCTTGTTAAATATTCGTATATTTTTTGGCAGGCTTGCTTTTTGGGATCCATACAATAAAAACTTTCCATACGCATCCTGGTAAGTGGCTGAATCATAAGGCGGATAATAGGTTTCAGGAGGAAATTGAGACATATACTGATGAACGAACCGATAATCATCATCCGTTAAATTGAATCGCTGTTTGGCAGGTACTGTATTCGGAAAGATTACACTGCGCAAAATATTATGAAGGTCTTCAAGGCATATCCTGTTCTTCTTTGAAAAATTCATGGGAGTATTTATCAGCTCATCTCCTTTATAATATTTGTTGCCCAATGAATCGTTTCTATTCTCAAATTTACTTTGATTGTATACCAACGGCTGCTGGTAAAGAACATTATTATTATTGTCCAAAAACTTTATTGGATTGGTATGCCGGTTCTCATCCTCAGTTAATGGCAACTGCAACCTGTGAAGGATCTGAACATCCGTGTACCCCTTCTTATGTAAGTTCTCATTAATGTATTCTTGTCCCAAAAATTCGTACAACCGGTTAAACGCATCATTATCACTAACCAGCAATATTTTTTTTATGTAACTGGCAATATTGGGCCTTCCATCTATTGTTAGCGGATCATTCATTACGGCGGTCTGGCCACTGTATGCTGCATCCGTGATCAAAGTAGTATTTCGATTGAGCCCTGCACTTTTTAACTCATTTAATCTTTGAAGAGCGAGCAATGAAGTGGGCAGCTTCACCGTTGAGGCAGGATAAAAATATCTTTTGGGATTTACATTAAAATAATAATTGGTAAGCTTGGGAAGATTATTTGCACCTCTATCGATCTGGGTATAGATGACTTGAACATTCCAATCCTTTCTGTGGGCAAGAATGCTATCAAATAGTTCCGGATATTGCTTTAACAGGTTTTCAAGGAAAGGATTTGTTTTGGTTCCATCATTGGCGATGATGGTTGCAGGCATTACATTTGTTGTTTCTTCCACCGACTTTTGTATTTTTTTACCTGGATTGCAGGAGACATATAAAGCGAGGGTAATATACAAAAACAGGGATCTTTTCATGTGCGTAATGGGTTATTGGATCAAAAATAGAGAAAACGATGCGGCCGGAGCCAATTTTATAACCAATTCACTTAAACCTTAGTGAAATGCTTAACTACATTCAAGTTCAAAACCCTATCTTTGCAAACTTCTAAAAATTAATTCATGAAACTGAAAGGTTTAGTTTGGTTTTTTGCGATTGCCCTTATATTGATTTCCATCTATCAGCTATCTTTTACCTGGGTAGTAAATAGCCATGAAAAACAGATGAAATTAAAAGCCGACACATGGGTAAAACGGACATCCCCCAATGCGAAAGGCGAAGCAAAAGATGATATGGTAAAAACCAGGTTACTGAGATTATTAGACAGTACAAGGGAAGACAAAATTTATCCTCTCCTTGGAACTACTTACCAAAAATGTAAAGAAAAAGAACTGAATCTTGGCCTTGATCTTCAGGGTGGTATGAGCGTTACATTGGATGTTAACCTCGAAGGGGTTATAAAATCTTTGAGCATCAATCCAAAGGATCCCCAATTGATTAATGCCCTGAATGCTGCCAATGCTCTTAAAATAAACAGCGGTACAGATTACATCACTCTTTTTGTAGAGTCATTTAAACAACAAAACCCTTCAACCCCACTTGCTACATTATTTGCCGGCGCAGGTAAATCAATCAAAGTAAATGATAATGATGACCAGGTTACTCAAGAGGTCAGAACCACTTCCAAAGGCGCAATTAATGAAACGTACAAGATCTTATTAAAACGTATTGACCAGTTTGGTGTTGCCCAGCCTAATATCAATCTTGACGAGAATAAAGGCATAATCACTGTTGAACTTGCCGGTGTTCAGGATGCCGAAAGGGTTAGAAAATTATTGCAGGCGTCTGCTCATCTACAATTCTGGGAGGTATACAATATAGGCGAAATTGGTAAAAGCATTAAAGGTGCTGATGATGCCCTGCAAAGCTACCTTACAGGGATCTCTTCCGACTCTGCCAAAAAAGATACAACCAAAAAGGCACTCAATCCTAACGAAAAGCCTCTTCTAAATGCAATTCATTTTATCGATGCTCAGCAGGACAAAAGTGGCAAGCAATTTTTCCTGGCACAGATTGCAAATGTGGAGTTGAAAGATACTCCAAAGGCAAATACCTATCTCAATATGGATATTGTTAAGAACAATTTCCCTGCTGACCTTAAGTTCCTTTATGGGATAGAAGAAAAAGATGAAAAATCAGGGAAACGTTTTTTTCCATTATACGCTGTAAAAACAATCTCAGGTAGTGATAAAGCAAAAATCGAAGGTGAGGCAGTAGAAGATTCAAGACAGGATTTTGACGACAAAGGAAGACCTGCAATCAAGATGCAGATGACACCTGCAGGAACAAGATTGTGGGCAAAGATGACAACTGATAATACCAGCAAACCAATAGCTATCGCCCTTGATGATGTGGTATATTCTGCTCCGAATGTAACTGGCCCCATTGAAGGGGGAAATTCCGAGATCAGTGGAAGCTTTACTGTTGAAGAAGCGCAGGATCTTGCTAATATTCTAAAATCAGGAAAGCTTGATGCCCCAGCTAAAATAGTACAGGAACAGACTGTGGGACCAACACTTGGTGAAGCCTCTGTAAAAGGTGGAGCAAAGGCGTTTATTATTGCCTTCCTGATAATATTCAGCTTAATGATATTGTATTATAATACAGCAGGTTGGGTGGCAAATATTGCATTGATCCTTAACCTTTTGTTTACGGTAGGTATTTTAAGTGCCTTGGGCGCTACACTTACTGCAGCAGGTATCGCCGGTCTTGTACTTACCATTGGTATGGCGGTGGATACCAACGTAATTATTTTTGAACGGATCAAGGAAGAACTTACCCGTGGAAAAACATACCATCAGGCAGTAAATGATGGATACCGCAGATCTCTGGCACCTGTAATTGATGCTCACGTTACAACCTTTTTAACGGCTGCCATATTATTCTATTTTGGATTAGGACCTGTACTTGGATTTGCTACTACACAGATGCTTGGTATCTCATTATCCCTGTTTTGTGGAATATTGCTATCAAGGATCATAACCGATTACTGGACAAACAAGCAACGACATTTCAACTACTTTACCGGTATCTCTAAAAGGATTTTTAAACATGCAAACTTTAAGTTCATTGAATATAGGAAATATGCTTATGGAATTTCGGTAGTTGTATTGATATTAGGTATTTCTTCCTTTTTCAATGGTTTTAAACTGGGTGTAGAATTTAAAGGCGGAAGAAGTTATTCCATTGAATTTGACAGGCCTGTTAAGAATGATGAAGTAAGAAACAGTTTACGAGATGCACTCGGAGGAGATTACCCGGAAATAAAAACTGTTGGCGATAGCAGGCATTTGAATATCACTACTTCATTCATGAAGGGAGTTGAAAATGCAGACAGCACTGTACAACAGCACTTATTTTCAGGGTTGAAAGGTGTATTACCAGCAGATTTGACTTACCAAAGCTTTATCAAGAAAAATATTCAGAGTTCGCAGGTTGTTCAGCCAACTATTTCTGATGATCTGAAAAGAGGGGCCTTCAAAGCTACCATCTTTGCCATGCTGGCCATCTTCTTTTATATCTTTATTCGTTTCCGCGACTGGAGATATTCATTGGGAACCATCATTGCATTGTTCCATGACGTATTTGTTACATTAGCTGTTTTCTCCTTCTTTAAAGACGTCGTAAGTTTCCCGCTGGAAATCGATCAACACTTTATTGCTGCGATATTAACTGTAATAGGATTCTCAATGAATGATACTGTAATTGTATTTGACAGGATCAGGGAATACAGCCGAAATATGAGAGGTGCTGATAAACCTACTATCATTAACCGTGCGATCAATGATACCCTGAGTCGTACAATCATGACATCAATGACTGTATTCCTAACCTTGCTATGCCTCTTTATCTTTGGAGGCGAAGTAACCAG
>JADGPY010000407.1 GCA_017882205.1 Chitinophagaceae bacterium | reverse complement strand
TCAAGGTTGCTTGCAGGTAATTATAATTTGATTGAAGAAACCGAAAAATTTATTGCTGAATTTCATGATGCTGAGGCCGGGCTCATTTTTAATTCCGGCTACGATGCGAACATTGCACTTCTTGGTTGTGTTCCTCAAAGATCAGATATCATAATTTATGATAAGCTTAGTCATGCCTCCATTCGTGATGGGATTAGGCTAAGCTTCGCACAATCCTTTTCATTTATTCATAATGATCTAACCGATCTTGCAAAGAAATTATCTTCATCCAGGAAAGTACGTAAGGCAAATATATTTGTTGTAACAGAATCGGTTTTCTCTATGGATGGCGACACCGCCCCTTTAGAACAAATAAGTGAACTATGTGAAAAATATCATGCTTTTCTCATCGTTGATGAAGCCCACGCTACTGGCGTGGTTGGCAAAAAGGGGGAAGGCCTGGTTCAGGACTTGCAATTGCAGAAAAAATGCTTCGCACGGGTGCATACATTTGGTAAGGGTTGTGGGGTGCATGGCGCAATTATTTTAGGATCAAAAAATCTTACAGATTATCTCCTAAATTTTGCACACTCTTTTATTTATACCACGGCATTGCCCGAAGTGAGTATCGCCGCCTTGCGGGCTTCCTACTATCTCTTTCCTTTAATGCACAAGGAAAGGCAGCATCTGAAAAACATAATCTATCAATTCCAGGCTACAAAGTCGGGATTTACAATTTTAAAGAGTAATACACCTATCCAGGTTGTTATCCTTCCTGGAAACGAGATCGTAAAGCAGTTGGCGGAGAATATGCAGCAGCATGGTCTGGATGTTCGTGCCATCTTATATCCAACAGTTCCGAAAGGCACTGAAAGACTCCGTGTTGTATTGCATTCATTTAATACATTTGATGAAGTAAATCGCCTGATTGAACTACTATAATATTAAATCTTTACTTTTTAGTATTTTACATGCTTATTTCTTCTTATGAAAGTTATTCAGTTTACCATTTCTGCGATTATTACCATTGCCCTTGTATTTTTTTTAAATACAAGTTGGAAAATTGCAGGGCAGCAGATCCCTGCTTTCGGAAAGTTTTTAAGCCCTCAACATGGTTTGTGGCAAAACGCAGAACCAGTAAACGAGGATTTTACACAGGATCTGAAATTTCCGCAACTTGCTGGTAAAGTAAATGTGTACCTCGACGAACGCCTGGTACCGCACATTTTTGCAGAACAGGAAAACGATGCCTATTTTGTTCAGGGATACATCCATGCTAAATTTCGTTTATGGCAGATGGAGTTTCAAACACATGCGGCCGCAGGGAGGTTAAGTGAGTTAGTAGGTGATAAGGCTTTGGGATTTGACCGCGATAAAAGAAGATTGGGTATGCAGTATGCCGCTGAAAATTCATTAAAGGAGCTAGAAAGTGATCCGGCAATCAAAAAGGAATGCGACCAATATACTGCTGGGGTAAATGCCTATATTGGAACATTAACAGAAAGCGCCCTTCCGCTTGAATATAAATTGCTTGGCTACCAACCAGAACCCTGGACAAATTTAAAGACGGCTTTATTTCTAAAATACATGAGCCTTGATCTGGCGGGTCACGAAGATGATTTTGAAATGACGAATGCTAAATCAGTTTTTGACAAGGCAGACTTTGATAAGATCTATCCAACCATCATGGATTCCCTGGATCCTATTGTTCCTAAAGGAAGCCTATTTACGAAACCAGGCGTGCAGCTAAAAATTCCTGCTTCTGCTGACTCGCTTTATTTCAGCAGAACGGATACTTCAGGTATCATTGAATACAAACCCAACAAAGATAACGGTAGTAATAACTGGGCAGTGAGTGGGAAAAAAACACAGAGTGGCGCACCCATTTTATGTAATGATCCTCATCTTAGTTTGAATCTTCCTTCTTTATGGTTCGAGATGCAGATTTCAACTCCCACATTCAACGCATATGGTGCATCCTTTCCTGGAAGCCCTTCCATAATCATTGGCTTCAACGATAGTTGTGCATTCGGTTTTACCAATGCACAGAGAGACGTACGCGATTATTATGAAATTAAATTCCGCGATGATTCAAGAAAAGAGTACTGGTTCAATAACGAATGGAAAAAAACAGATTTCAGGATAGAAAAGATAGGAATAAAGGGACAGGCAGATTTTGTTGATACAGTTGCCTATACAATCTTTGGTCCTGTGATGTATGATAAAAGTTTTAATGGGTCAAGAGCAACCCATAATAAATACTATTCTGTAAGATGGAAGGCACATGATCCAAGTAATGAGTTAAAGATGTTCAATCTTTTGAACCATGCAAAAAATTACAATGATTATTATGAAGCAATAAAAAATCTTCATACCCCTGGTCAGAATTGCATATTTGCATGTAAGAACGGTGATATTGCAATTTGGGACCAGGGAGAGTTTCCGGCAAAATGGAAAAGACAGGGAGATTTTATAATGCCAGGCACAGATAGTAGCTATTTGTGGAAAGGAATGATCCCACAGGAGGAAAATCCACACCAGGTTAACCCGGAAAGAGGATTTGTAAGTAGTGCAAACCAACTTCCTGCAGACTCTACCTATCCATATTACCTGGGGGGAGGTTTTCCGCCATACAGGGCTATTACTATCAATAGAAGACTTGCGGGTATGAACAATATCACCCCACTTGATATGATGACGTTGCAAACGGATAATTATAATGTATTTGGTGAAATGGCAAAACCTATTCTGGTAAAACATATTGATGTCTCGAAATTAAATTCAGACGAAAGGAAATACCTCGATATTTTAAAGAATTGGGATATGCGTAATGATGTGCATTCACAGGGCGCAACCGTATTTGTTGTTACCTGGGATAGCCTGGAAAGAGTTGTGTGGAATGATGAGTTTAAAAAAACGAACCTGGTACTTTTGTGGCCAAAGGAAAGCACACTCCTGGATAACATTCTAAAAGATTCTGCTTTCAAATTCCTTGATAATATCAATACTCCTCAGATAGAAACACTAACTGATGATGTAACTATGGCTTTTAAGCAGGCAGTCGGCATTTTGCAAAAAGCCGATGTTGCAGGGAAATTGGAGTGGGCTAAATTTAAAGATACCAAAGTACTTCATCTTGCAAAGTTGGATGCATTAAGTCGCACCCACCTTGCGATCGGTGGTGGTACAAATACAATCAATGCCGCAAATGCGCAACATGGTCCCAGTTGGAGAATGGTGGTTAGTCTTACACCACAAACAGAGGCGTATGCCGTCTATCCAGGTGGGCAAAGTGGGAATCCTGGTAGTAAATTTTATGATAGCTTCATCGATACATGGGTAGCAGGAAAGTATAATGTATTATGGATGATGAAATCATCTGAAGATAAAGATGCACGGGTGAAATGGAAAATTTCTTTTGAATCCCATAAGAATTAAACATTGCAGTATCCCACAGGGATTTAATATTGATGGAAGGGAAATTATTTATTGAATGACAAAAAACTTCAAATGAAATTCATCGTCTCTTTAGTCCTGACAATCTTTTTAAGCTTCACCAGCTGCTTATTTTTTCCCTGGTGGAGCATTGCCTTAATAGCATTTATTATTGCAGTACTAATTCCACAAAAACCAGGTAAAAGTTTTTTAACAGGTTTTATTGCCCTGTTTATTTTATGGGGAGGGCTGAGCTTTTGGATCAGCAGAAATAATGACAACATCCTGGCTCATAAGGTTTCATTGCTGATTTTGAAAATGGACAATCCATATCTCCTCATCTTAATAACAGCTTTAGTTGGCGCTTTGGTTGCAGGTTTCGCTGCTATGTCCGGAAGCTTTTTACGCGTAAAAAAGAGTTCATCTCCTTCCGGAGTTATTAATTAATACTAACTATTTTTTTTTGAATGCCACATACTTCTCTCAAAAAATCACTTGTATTTCTTATCCTTTTGTTTTCTTTTCACGTTTCTGCTCAACAGATACATGGAACTGTACGGGATGATAAAGGTGAGGTGCTTCCATTTTCATCTGTATTGATAAAGGGAACCACACGGGGTGTAACTGCGAATAATCGCGGGCAATACCAGTTAAATGTGTCACCAGGTCAATACACTATAGTTTGTCAACATGTGGGCTATGCTTCACAGGAAAAGAAAGTAAGCGTTACCGTTAGCCAGATGATAGCAGAAGGAAGCTCAAGGGAAGTCTCCTT
>JADGPY010000406.1 GCA_017882205.1 Chitinophagaceae bacterium | reverse complement strand
TATCATGACTATGTCATATTAGACAGTTACTCCAATAGCTGTCATCGATTTCACTGCAAACATAATATTTGGCGTATGAGGTCAATGATGATGCTTTACTTGGTAATGTGACATAGTCAAGGTATATATAAGCTGCATTGATCAAGATAAATTAGGGAAATTCGAAATAGGGAAAAAGAGGGTATATACTCCTCTCGGTGGGGAGAGTTACACTGCCACAGGGATTATAAAAACAATTACTGTTTACTGGTGATTCGATAAATTAGGTAAAGTTGTTCGTACCTAATATTATTCATCTCCTTTTATTTTTTAATTGTAAAACAGATTGATTAAGCTTTGAAAAAGTTATGAGAGGATTGAAGATTAAGGAAACCTCAATTCTAAATTTTTGAATCATCGCTCGTACCGTCCTGTCCGCTCGCTTTTTGGCTCGCTCAAAACCGTATTTACGGTCATGGCTTTTACCGGATCGTAGACGAGCTCCTCAGACTAGCTGGAAGGAACGATACTCTCTTTTGTGTATGGTAACTTTTTACACCTGTAAAAGAGAGTTTTTTCCTGTACAGCTCAAAATTTTACTTTTTCCCATAAACTCAAAGCTAAAAGTGTCGCAAACTACTGTAAGCTTAAAGTTAAATTCCTGCACACTGTATTATTATTGTTATTATGAGGAGGAATGCATCTTATGGCAGAAAGTACTCACTTTTCAGATACTTTCTTTAAACACAAAAACAAGGTGCAGATAGTATACTTTTCCGGAACGGGCGGAGCTGCCCGTGTCGCTCTCAGCTTTGAGAAAATCTTTACTGAAAAGGGGATTGAAGTCGTAAAGATTCCTCTGGACGTGCAGGAAGCCGGGTATCAGCAAACACCTGCGATCGAAAATTTTGTGGGACTGCTTGTGCTTATCTTTCCTGTCCACGCATTTGATGCGCCTGCACCTGTATACGAATGGATTACAGGCATCCCGGAAGGAAAAGGCTTGCCCTGTGCAGTAATATCAGTCTCGGGCGGTGGAGAAAGGTGGCCAAATACCGGCTGCAGGGCTGGTTGTATCGAGTGTCTGGAAAATAAGGGGTATAATCCGTTTTACGAACGTATGCTGGTCATGCCGTCAAATATTTTTATTGCGACAAAGGAGCAATTGGCAGTTCAATTGTTGAAAATATTGCCATTAAAAGTTGAATTAAGCATTGATGAAATCCTTTCAGGCGTTAGAATCAGAAGCAAAAAGCCTTTGAGTGCAAACATTTTAGCTGCCTTTTCAAAGATGGAAAAGAGGAAAGCGAAAGAATTCGGCAGGGATTTTGAAGGCGCATAATAATTGTACCGGCTGCGGATGATGTTCCGGCAAATGTCCCAGAAAAAATATAAAAATCGTGGATGGGAAGCCTTTATTCGGGGATAAGTGTGTAATTTGTCTTCGCTGCGTTTACGGTTGCCCTCTAAAAGCCATCTACTCTCAACACTATAGTCCCCTGCTGGTAAAAGAAGGTTTCAGCTTAAATCAAATTGAAAAACGAATGAATGATATTGAAATTTTACCTCTGGATAAGATTAAGGCCGGAATTCTATATATTGCAGTAAAAAAGTACTTAAAAGACATAAGTTTCTAATAAAAGCTAATTACATGACTGAATCTGGATTTTCCAGATTTTTGTGGAGTCACTTGACTTATTTTTGTAATGAATAGGTTATTTATCTGCAAATGGAGGATATTTTTGAGCGCGGCCTGGCTGCAATCAGAAGTATTCTTCTTTACGGGTATTTTCTTCCTGCTATTTTCAATTCTTTTCTATTACACAAAAACTTACTATCTTTCAAGGGCATGTAACAAATGTGGAAAAGAGTTTGCTTATTCGGAAACAAGAGAACCCTCAATAATCAATAGATACGCCAGCATAGCAACAATTATCAGTTATCATAAATGTAAATATTGCGGACATGAGCATGAGGAGACGATAAATTTAGTAGCCGCATCTGAGATATACTGAATATAGGAACAAACTTCGCGAAAAAGCTTGTATGTGCATGAAAAAGAGATTTCGCACATGAAGTTTACTGACATGTCTGTTTCTTTACTATCCGGGTTGATCAACTTCCATCCGAAGCCTGGTAAAAAATGCGGTTTACCATGGATGTTCTCATGGTGCGGCGACGATGAGATTGTTTCTACCCCAGGGCATACCGATGGTCATCAGTATTTATTTTTATGAGTTTAAGACATTGAATGCAGGTGACGCTTTATTTTTTCAAGACGCCGAACTTTGATTTCGCTCCCAATGTTCACTCTGGATACCGAACAGGCAAGACAATCTGCAAAAAAATTTCTTGATTATGATATAGAGAAAATCATCTGTTACCATGGTGGCGTATACGAGGGTGATATTAAAGCAGCACTCAAAAACTGTTATGAACCAGGCTAAAATATGGGAGAGGTTTAGTTTATAGCTGCCTTTGCTAATCTTTTTGATCTTTGTTTCTGAATCACTTCCAGGAGCTAGCTATCCTTTTCATTTCACATGGGAGAACATAGAACAGCTTATTCATATTCTGTACCGGACTTTGTCAGCAAATGTTGTACGTTAGCAAATGTTGTGCAATCGCTTGATTGCACTTCCTGAATAAACGATTAAACTTTAAATTTATATATTATGAAGTCGATTAGAATGCTGGGCATCTGGGCAGGTCATAAAAGACTTGTAAAAACTTTTTTTAATAACCCCATACCCCCCACACTCCCCACTCCCCAATACATCCGGATGCCCAACCACATATAACTGACAATATAATAGCAATCAGTGATATATCGAATTTTAGGAAGTACAGTTATATGAAAGCATCCGAATTGAAAAAAGATGAAATTATCAATGAATTGCTAAAATCGAGAGGGGCAACCCGCAATACCGCAATAGGATATTTACTTTTCTTTCTGCAGTAACCTTGATATCTGCCACCTGAAAAACGGATTTTTTCTTCCCTGGTGATTATCGAGTAGCATGGGGTTGTAATCTAAGACTTTACATTAAATTTTCTTATAATTGCTTTATAATCAAACACTCAAAATATATTTATACAATCAATGTTTTTATATATTTTACTTGTCAAACCGGTTAATTCATCAAGGTGATTTTAAAATGACATGCGAAGATAAAAATAAATGCGAGTATCTAGTGCTTCGATTCCAAAATCAGTGAATAAACCTGAAAATCTTAGATCTATCCAGTGGTCAATTAATTTTTCATTTAATGATGGATTAATTTCGGAATCGATGCACTAGTAACATCAGACCATCACGCCGTTCCATATGTAAGCTTATACACATGCCTTGCTGGTGTCATCCCCAAACAATACCCACCAGCATCCGATGGATTGAGATCAGAATTGTGTCACGCTAATTTTGATCAGTGTGGCCGATATATTAGCACAAAACAATATGAAGACCAAAAAATAGATAGTCAAACGCATTCCACCGGAAAATAAGCTGCTCCGCCTTCGAAGAGAACGTTGTCAGGAAGGACGATTGTAGCTTTCCTGTGGATGGAGGTCATTTTAGATACTTCTTTACCATTTCAGTCTCTTTCAGTAACCTGAGACTTACAAATCCTCCGACTAAAATGTTTACATAAAAAGTAAAAGCTCTCCAGGCCAGCACTGCAATTCCCAGAAT
>JADGPY010000405.1 GCA_017882205.1 Chitinophagaceae bacterium | reverse complement strand
TGAATAATTGGTTTGCCCGGGCAAACCCTTTAAACCGGACAATGAAACAATATTGATGATTCTACCATAACGGTTCAATAACATACTATCCAATACCAAACGGGTAACAAAGAAAAAACCATCAAGGCTAGTCTTTAGTACATGATCCCATTGCTCATCGCTCATCCAAAACATCAGGCTATCATCTTTCTCACCCGCATTGTTTACCAGTATGTCAACCCGCTTTTCCGGGTTTGTCGTTAGCCAGTTGCCAAGTGTTTGTTTAATTTGACTTCTGTCGGATACATCCATTTTCAATAATTCACCATTCCCGCCGGTTTCCATTATTTGCGAAAGTGTTGTTTCCGCTTCCTGAACATTGCTTTTATAATTAACCAAGATATAATAGCCAGAGGTAGCCAATTTGATGCAGATTGCCCTGCCAATACCTCTTGAGCCGCCGGTTACTAGTGCAGTCTTCATTTAATTAACTTTAGGCTTTGAATGAAATTGCCGGATGTGTTGTTTCAAGGAAAATCCTGACCTGTTCCATCTCTTTATACCTGGGCTGATCTTCAATAAATTTTGGAAATATTTTCCGCACCTCGTTATACAAAGCTAATGTATTCGGCGACAGCCTGTCCATACAACCTAAATAATCGATCGCTTGCAAAATAGTCATAACCTGGATTCCCAGCACGGAAAATGAATTATCAATCACCTTTTTAGTCATTAGTGCGGCATTGCAACCCATACTTACAATATCCTGGTTATCGTTATTGTTTGGAATACTGTGGACATACATGGGAAATGAAAGGGTTTGATTTTCCGCAACAGTTGATGTAGCAGTAAATTGGATACCCTGCATACCGAAATTTAATCCTAATACACCCAAGTTTACAAAAGGCGGGAATTTCTGATTCAGCTTATCATTCAGCAGGTAATTAAGCTGTCGCTCGGCAAGCATAGATAATTTAGTGACAGCAATTTTCAGTTTATCCATCTCGAGTGAAACATAATCGCCATGAAAATTTCCGCCATGGAATATGTTTTGATTTGCATGATCGATAACCGGGTTATCATTCACCGAGTTTAATTCATCCACCAATACTTTTTCAGCCTGGATAATTGTATCGTAAATTGGCCCCAAAACCTGTGTAACACAACGCAATGAATAATATTCCTGCACTTTATCTTCAAAAATCTCCTGGTTAAGATTGCCGTGTTGGTACAAATATTCCGAGCGGCTACGGATCATTTTACTATTATTTAAAATTTCACGGAGCATAGCAGCAACCCTGTTCTGGCCTTTGTGGTGCTTTACAATGTTTAGCTCTTGGGAGTAATGATCATCATAAGCCTCAACTATCTCATTGGTCATTGCCGAAAACATGGCCGACCACACCAGTAATTTTTGCGCCTGGATGATGTTTACCATGCCAATACCTGTCATGGCCGATGTACCGTTTAAAATAGCCAATCCTTCGCGTACATGTATAGAAAGGGGTTTTATGCCCAGACTGTTGAATATAACTGCTGTTGAATGAATATTATTTTCAAATATGACTTCCCCTTCACCGATCAGTACTAAGCCCAGGTGGGCCAATTGTACCAGGTCGCCGCTGGCGCCTACGCCCCCATGCTCATAAACACAGGGGATGATATTTTTATTGATCAGTTCCTTGAGCAATTCCACAACATCAGCATGCACCCCTGAATAGGCCAGCATCAAACTGTTTAAGCGTGCGATCATTAATGCCTTGACTAAAACTGGAGTTAAAAGCGCGCCGCTGCCGGAACTGTGGCTCCGGATCAAATTATACTGAAGTTGTAAAAGATTTTCGCCGCTTACTTTATATTGCGCCATCGGCCCCAAGCCGGTATTTATACCGTATATTAATTTATTAGATGAAAACTTTTGAAGAAACTGAAAGTTAACATTAACCTTTTCTAAAGCGGATGCAGGTAAAGTAATTGCTTTTTTCTTAAACAGGATGCCAGAGAAATCATCTAAAGTGAGGAAGCTTTGCCCAATAGGTACCATAACCGAAATTTATTTTTATAAATTGAAACCGCCAAAGATAAAAGCATAACAAACAAATAAGTGGAATGTGGCAAAATATATGTTTTTAGCTGATAAGTTTTATTGAGCATTTTATTGCCCAGTTGTTGACTATATTAAGCATCACATTCAATCAAACACCAGTGATCAAAACCTTCTATCGATAAATTTTACCACTTTTCTGCTTTCTTCCCCGAACTGGATTTTTTGAATCTCTTCTGTAGTAATATAGACAATATGCGGACTTACACGTAAACGGGCCTGTATATAAGCTCTTACTCTGTTATCACAAGCTTTACTATCATCTGCAGGTACAAGGTGAAGCAAAACTTCATCCATACCAATTTCATTTGTATATACAACCACCACAAAGTCAAGTACCTCCTCCATGCCGTTCAGCAGATCAAACAGTGCAGGTGGATACAGTGTAGTACCCTTAAATTTGATCATTTGTTTTTTACGGCCTATAACGGGGGATAAACGCAAAGTTGTGCGACCGCATGCGCAGGGCTCATCAAAATACATGCAGATATCTCCCGTTTTATAACGTAGCAATGGCATACCTTCTACACCTAGCGTTGTAATGGTTACCTCTCCCGGCATATTTGAAGCTACCTGTTGGTTATTTTCGTCCAGCAGTTCAACGATCATCAATTCGGGTTGAAGGTGGCCTCCCCGCCCTTCACTGCATTCTGTAAATGCTGTCTGCATTTCAGTAGAAGCATAGGTTGAATATAGGTGAATGTTCCAGACCTCACCTATTTTTTTACCAAGTAAATTAAGAGAGAAATCGGTATTACGTATATTTTCGCCAATACAAACTGCTTTTTTTACGGAAGAATTGTTCAGATCTATATTATTATCCTTGGCAAATTTAATGAGTTTAAGTATAAAAGACGGAACAGCTACAATGGCTGTAGGTTTAAGCCGCTGTATGGTTTCCAATTGCAAAGAAGGCACTCCAGGCCCCAGGCGAATAATGCCGGCACCAAGCTTACGCAACCCTGAGTAATATGCAATACCCGCCATGAATTGCCTATCCAGAGTAAGCATTAATTGGAAAGTATCTGCTGCAGTACCATCTGCACATAAGAAGGAATTATATTCATTAATTGTTAGTCGTTTCAAATCATTTTCGGTGAGCGCAATGGTTACTGGACTACCCAATGTTCCTGATGTAGATGTATATTCTATTATTTTAACGGGGTCTACACATAAAAAGTCATTATTGTGTTGCTGCAGATCCTCTTTATTGGTAGTTGGGAGGACAGGCAGGTCTGCAAACGTTTTTATAGCTGCTACATCAATATGGTTTTTGGTAAATAGTTTCCGGTAAAAAGGTGAATTTTCACTAAGATAAAGCAGTAATTCCTGCAGTTTTTGTTCCTGTATTACGTTTGCTTTAACTGTTGATGCAGATGCTGTTCCGTGTAAACTCATACTTATTTTTCTATGATCACAACTGCCGAAGCAATTGGTTTAAGATGCGACAAAGAAACCAAAATTTTACTTATCCCCAATGGAGAAAGTGTTTTCTTGGTTTCGTCCAGTAAAACCAGGGAAGGTTTCCCTGACTCGCTGTTTGTTATTTCAATTTCATTAAAATGTGTTCCTTTCAGCCAGCCTGTTCCAAGCGCTTTAAAAAAAGCTTCCTTAGCAGCAAAACGTGCGGCATAATGTTCAAACTTATTGGTTTTTGATTCACAATAAGCTATTTCCGTTTTTGAAAATACCATCTCCCTGAAACCAGACTCTTTATTTATTTTTTCAGCTATGCGTTCAACTTCTATTATGTCCAGTCCTAATCCTTCAAGCATAATTGGATATTCGTTTAAATATTTATAGTAAGTGCCATAATTATTACACTTAACTCTTTAGCCTTATTTACGATCATAAAGTGAATGCAATCTTTATCAGATATATCGCATTTTTTATATTTAAAGGAAAAAGTCTTCTTTCAGTTCCATAATTTGATATTAAATTTTTATGTTCAAATACGTTTTTCCAGTTCCCAATCTTTTTTCGCAGTATGATTATTAGTACAAAGCTACATTGCGCTTTCATTAATTTTATTTAAATTAATTTAAATAAAACCCCCTGCAAACATCACTTTACAGGGGATTAGTGTAACACCATGCACTTAGAATTTGGCTTCTTTATTAGCCTTTCAACATCGGTTAATTGCTTTGTTAGTTCTTGTCTATCACGATACAATCCATTAAGTATCAATTGTGTTTTTGTTGTGTATTCCATAATATTTACTGATTTAATATCAATAAAATTATAGACTTAACCTATCACAACCAAATAGCCCTAAAATACTTAGGTGTTTTCATGTCTATTTTTGTCTTGACTACACAATTACCAACTTTTATTAGGATTTCTTTTAGTCATAATTGGTGTTGGACTTATTCTTTTGCTAATTATGTTCTTACTCCAAAATAAGTCCTTTAATCCTTTATTTTTATTTTGCCTCTCTATTTGTGCGCTTGCTTCCTTAATTATGGGTATTTTAATTTTAAACTAGTGTTATGTTAATCATAAATTGACGGATAGAGTTTTTTCAATTTTACTCTTGCTACTTTGTTTGTGAACTGCCAATTTATTTTGCTGTTTTTATTATTTCTATTTGTTTGCCATGCTTCAACT
>JADGPY010000404.1 GCA_017882205.1 Chitinophagaceae bacterium | reverse complement strand
TGTATTCTACCTGGGTAAAATCTTCATTATAAAACCTGATCCGGTCACTTTCACGTGTCTTTGCCAGTTCTATTGCCTGTGGGGAAATGTCGTACCCTTTAAAATTAGTTTGAGTAAATGTTTTTGATAGTGACTCAAGGATCGCACCTGCCCCACAGCCTATCTCAATGATCTCAGATGGGCTTATCCGATTTGATTCAAGAAGTTGTTGAATAACCCCAGCTTTCCATTCAGAATCATCAACCCCCCAGTTAGGATTATTTTTAAAATATTCCCCGCTGGTGTACATCTCATTGCTGCTTGCTCTCATATTTTACTTTGAAGTATATTTGACCCGGGCAAAACTAATTAAAATTGTCAGGAGTCAGTAAGTAAGAAATCAATAGGTTGTTTGTTTTATATTTAATTATAAATTGTATCGATGGCATTATTAAAAAAAATAAATTCCAATGCGAAAGCGGAGATCAACACAGGCTTTGGTGTGGATAGCAATGATTACGGCGGCCGTTTTGTAAATAAAGATGGAGATGCCAATATAGAAAAAAGAGGGGTCGCATTTTTTGAGCGTATTAGCTGGTATCATACCATGCTTGCATGGCCGCGATGGAAGTTCTTTTCTTCGATCTTTATTTTTTTCATTAGCATCAATATTTTATTTGCACTGATTTATTTTATAGTTGGAGTGGATCACCTGAGCGGGATAGTATATGGTACACAAGTTGAAAAATTCTTAGAAGCATTCTTTTTTAGTTGCCAGACATTTACTACGGTGGGTTATGGAAGAATCAACCCAGTTGGATTTATAGCCAGTGGAACTGCTGCTCTTGAAGCATTAATGGGCTTGTTGAGTTTTGCAGTAGTAACAGGACTGTTATATGGGCGCTTTTCCAGACCAAAGGCCTACCTAAGATTTAGTGAAAATGCCTTGTTAGCCCCTTTTAAAGATATAACTGCGATTATGTTAAGAGTTGCTCCATTTAAGAATAACACATTGGTTGATGCTGAGGCAAAACTTACACTTGGTATGACCCTGGAAGAGGATGGCAAGATGGTAAATAAATTTTTCCAGCTACCATTGGAATATGATAAAGTTAATACACTCACACTTAGCTGGACAATTGTTCACCCTATTACCGAAACAAGTCCCTTATACAAATTTACTCCTTATGACTTTGCTAATAGCCGCGGAGAATTCCTGGTATTCATCAAAGCATTTGATGACATGTTCTCGAATACTGTAGTAGCCCGCTCTTCATACACTTTCCAGGAGGTCATCATGGGCGGAAAGTTCAACCCGATGTATAAAAGATCACTCGAAGGAAATAAAACCATTCTTTATATGGATAAACTGAATTCTTATACTCAGGCTGATATTAGCTTTGCCAATGCTGATCAATCAAGTGCTGCAGAGTGATCATTTTGTTCCTTTGTTCATCAACCGTTTGCTTTTATTCCCATAGCGGTGATAAGTATAAAATTTCTCCTCTGAAAATATAATACGTACAACAAGTATAATATTGGAACATTTGCGATCAGCATAAAAATCCTAATATCTGTGAGAATGAACATCCCAAAAAAAAGGAAGCATAGAAAGATAAGGTAGAATAAACGTATGTCGTCGATCATGCAATCCACCTGGTAAAAAAAAGTACTATAGGGTACATTGGTAACTTCAAGGAGTCTTGAAAAATGAAAGCCATTGCCAATAACAAGACTCGTTATTGGATTCTTGCATGGAATAATGATGGGTATTGTTTCAGGGATCTCAAATATTTCTTTGGAATCCACGATAGCCCTGATTTTCAATAATCTAAGCAATAGGTGTCTTCGTCTTACAAACACGATATTGCAAGTGCTTTCCGTATCTTTTATTTTAAGCTTTTGATAATTGCAGTAAATTCACCTGCGACCAGTGAAGCCCCTCCTACCAGCCCGCCATCAACATCCTGCTGACCAAATATTTCAGCAGCATTGGCAGCCTTCACACTACCGCCATATAAAATAGAAATACTGCCTGCAATGTCATCCCCATACTTATCAGACATTACATTTCGGATATGCTTATGCATCTCCTGCGCCTGGTCAGAAGAAGCAGTTTTTCCAGTGCCAATTGCCCAGATAGGCTCATAAGCGATCACAAAGTCTTGCAGTTTTGATCCATCTAAATGAAAGAGGCTTTCAGCTAATTGAGTTTCTACATAATCGTTTTGAATGCCGGCTTCACGCACTGACAGTGGCTCTCCACAACAAAAAATCGGCTTCAGGTTCTCATCAAAGCAGAGATTAATTTTATTAGCCAGCATCTGATGGTTTTCATTAAAATACTCCCTTCTTTCACTATGACCAATAATTACAAAAGATGTCCCAATTGAGCTTAACATGGAAACACTTACCTCACCTGTATAAGCACCAGACTTCTGGAAATAACAATTCTGTGCTGCAATAAAATAATTATTGTAACCCCTTATCACTTCCTGGGCCATCAGCAGATAAGGAAATGGAACAGCAAATATTGCCAATTGGTGAGGCGCTAATTCAAGGTCATTATTCAATACCGCATCAAGTAAATCTTTTGCTTCTGTAAAAGTTAGGTTCATCTTCCAGTTTGCTGCAGCTATTTGTTTACGCATTTTTTGGTTTTATGTAAAAACAGTTTTTAAGTTCTTTTTTTATAAAGATCAGATAATATTTTTTTTTCTTCACTGGTTATTTTATGGCCCTTCAATTGTTTCCAGTTATTAATATCTAAGAAGGCTTTATCGAGATCATATCTCTCCATTGCCCAGCTAAAATCAGGCAGATATTTAGGAGGAAATCTCTCTGCAAAAACATTGCAACAAACACCTACCACCGTTCCGGTATTGAAGGAGGTATTGATTGCAGCACGGCTATAATCACCCATTAACAATCCACATTTATTACCTGCTTTTATATAGGTACTTTTTGCATTGTGCCATACACGAATATCACCACCGGTATTTTTTACATTAGAGTTGGAAGTGCCGGCTCCAAGATTGCACCACTCTCCTATCACAGAATCTCCAAGATAGCCATCATGACCTTTATTACTGAAGCCAAATAGCACAGAATTTTTTATTTCACCACCTAGAACCGAGTAAGGACCTGCAGTTGTGGCACCATACACTTTAGTACCCATTTTAAGTATGCTTCCCTCACATAATGCCATTGGACCGCGCACCAGGCAACCTTCCATGATCTCTGAATTTTTTCCAATATAGATGGGGCCCGTTGAAGCATTTAATATACAATATTGAACTTTGGCTCCTGGTTCAATAAAAATATTTTCCGGGCTTATTGCGGTAACTCCTGCTGGTATTGTTTCGGATGCCCGATCCTTAGCGAGTAATAAGAAATCTTGCCTGATCTGTTTATCATTATTTGATGAGATCTGCCATGAATATTGCAAAATATCTTCTTCAAAATTTTGAATAAGGCTATTTTTCTCTTTTAATGATTTGATCAATTCAGGATGAGGAATAATATTTCCGGGCAGCACAATAGCATCTTTTGGAAGATCTTTTAATTCGGATATGGTATGAATTTTTTCATCCAACATATGTTCCCATTTCTCTCTAATGGTAAGTATACCAAGCCTTATATCCACCATTGAACGGGTGGCAGTAAAGGGATAAAGGTTATCAGAACCAGTAATATCGTCGAGGAGGATCTTCATTTTTTACCCAAGACTAAAGTCTTGGGTTTGTTTATTCTTTTTTAAACAAAAATCCCCAGGATTACCAGGGGATTTGAAATTATGTACAAAAAAGGAAATTACCCTTTATTTTCTCTTTTCTCGTACCGCCTTTTAAATTTATCTATACGCCCTGCAGTATCAACCAACACATTCTTACCAGTGTAAAATGGATGCGAAGTATTGGAGATCTCCAGTTTAACCACAGGGTATTCTTTGCCATCTTCCCACTTAATCATTTCTTTAGAGCCTGCGGTAGAACGGCTTAAGAAGGTTGTACCGTTACTCATATCTTTGAAAACTACAAATTTGTAATTACCAGGATGAAGATTTTTTTTCATATTGCTTTTTTATGCATGGCTTCCCGTAACAGGTGATACATGCGTTTTTAGAGGTGCAAAAGTAAGATAATTTAAAATAATTGCCAAACGTTTAGTCTTTCATATTAACATATTGCAGTGCCAGGCCGAGATCCCACCCCTTGGAAGCCTGGATAACCTGTTGAAGGTCATCAATCTTTTTGCCCGATATCCGAATGATATCATCCATTATTGAAGCCTGAACCCTTAGACCTGAATCCTTTATAAGCTTTACTATTTTCTTTGCATCTTCCTGCTTTATCCCATTTCTTACAAGCACTTCCTTTTTCATCACTTTGCCGCTTTGAAAGGGTTCTTTGCTAAGATCATAGACTTCTGCAGCCAGGCCTTGTTTCATGCTACGGCTTATCAACACGTCGGTGATCTGTTGAAGTTTCATCTCGCTATCCGCTTCAAGGTTCAACTTGAATTCCTTTTTGTTCAAATCAATCACAACATGTGATCCTTTGAAATCAAACCTGTTTTTAATCTCTTTCGCCACGGTATTTACCGCATTATCCAGGGTTTGAAGATCTACTTTGCTTACAAGGTCAAATGAGGGCATAAAAAGTATTTTAAATAGTAATGAGATGCAAAGATAAAAAAACGAAGTGCTTCTGAAGAAAGTTATATTGAACCACGGAGACGCAGAGACACGGAGTTACACAGAGAAATAATCATTTACCTCCGGGTATCTCTGTGTCTCTGTGTCTAAGTAATTCAAACAAAAAACGCAGCCCCTTTGTGGACTGCGTTTCAAAATGCAAGTAGGATAATTTAGTTCCCCGTCTTCACCCTTTGCTGCTCATCTCCTGCCCCACCAGTCTTTCTGCTTGGTTGCTGGTTTTTCATTGGTTTACCAAAACGGTAAGAAAAAGTAAGGCTCACTCTCCTGGTATCATTCTTTTCATGAATCGCAACGTCAATATCCTGGTATTTAACTATGCCATTAAATTTTTGTGAGTTAAAAATATCAGTCAAGCTTAACTTGATACTTCCCTTAGTCTTCAATACCTGTTTTTGAACACCAGTAGAAAGGCTCCACATTGGATCCATGATTATCTGGCCTTCGATCCCCTTGGTCCTGTAAAATCCGCTCAGTTCTGCACTCCACCCCTTTTTGAATTTGAATTGGTTGTTCATGTTTCCCATGAACATGGTGCTATTAACATCCAGGATACCTCCATTTAATGCTCCTTTATATTTATCATTAAGTAAGTTTCCGTAAAGGTTTGTGTTCCAGAATTTAGTGACTGGAAGGTTTGCACTAATAGCTATTCCCATATTTCTTTTGGTGGCAATATTATCCTTACTTACAAATGTTTTTCTTTCACTGTTAATCTGGTTGATTGTTTCAGCAATCACATCATTTGTTTTGCTATAATTCAGAGTTGTAGTTAAAAATCCTTTGTAGGTATGAGAAAATTCAATTGAATTAGTGAATTGAGGTTTTAGTAAAGTATTTCCTACCTCGTAGGTATATTCATCTAAGAAATAATAGAAGGGGTTTAGATCCTGGTATGCCGGCCTGTCAATCCTTCTGCCAAAATTAAGAGAAAAATTGTTTTTCTTATTTGCATCATAACTTACATATACTGTAGGAAAAAGATTGGTATAGTTGCGATTGAAGGAAGAATCAGGCCTGGTTATATTTCCCAGTTGGTGGCCATCGGCATTCGTATTTTCAACCCTAAGCCCCGCTTGAACACCCCATTTTTTTATCTGCCGGTTTACATTGATATATGCGGCGTTAATATTTTCGTTGTAAATGAAATGATTAGTCTTACTATAATCTGTGATCCATCCGGTAGTGCTATTATTTTCGTACAATGCATCGTTATCTGTCGTAACATAACTTGATTTTATCCCAAATTCTAATTTTGTATCCTTCTTTAATGTCTTCGAATAATCTGCTTTGGCTGAATATATCTGAACCTTAGCCGGTAAAGAACCTCTTAATTCAGAGCTTGGTTTTCTAGTACTTAAATCTGCATTCAGGTAATTGTTCACAAATAATTGGGTTCCTGACTGATCGTAAACAAGATAGTCCAGATCGGCTGTTAACTCAGTGCCCGTGCTATCAAATTGATGACGAAAATTGAAGTTTGTTCCCCAGTTGGTTGATCTTTCATTCGCAGAGTTAGTGGCATTTACTATGGAATCAGTGCCTCCCAGCGGATTTTTTAAGTATGTATTATTAACACCTTCATTAGTCCGGGGATTAATGAATCCACTGAATACTATTCCATAGGTAGTTTTCTTTGTTGCATAAAAATCTACACCTGCTTT
>JADGPY010000403.1 GCA_017882205.1 Chitinophagaceae bacterium | reverse complement strand
TTGTCAATCAATATTTTCTCATTTACCCTATCTGTTCTCCAGATACAAAAATCATGAGCCTGCTGCCAGCTAACTCCTACTACAGGATAATAATTGTAGGCTGGGTACCTGAAATAATATTCTACATACGGTTCATTATAAGCAAGTTCGCTTCGCCAAACCAGAGTATCAGGCAATGACATCTTCATAATCGCAGTATCATTGTCAAAAGTATGGCCAAGCCAATACAGGTATTCACGGTAATGTACATTTGCAACCTCTGTTTCATCAAGATAAAATGAGTTTACCGTAACCCGGCGTGGAATATTATTCCAGTCACCCATAACATCTTCCTCCTTAGCGCCCATAGTAAACGTACCACCCTGAACGAAAATAAGTCCGGGACCAGCTTTCTGTTCCTTTGATTTTAATACGTGGAAATTACCATAGTTCTTATCATCATAATTCCATCCGGTAACAGACGATTTATCCTTCTTTTTCTTAAAAAGGCTACTGTTTTTACATGATGTAAAGAAAAAAGAGACAACCAAAAGAATGAGAAAATTTTTGGCAGATAATAACTTCAGCATGTGCATTCGTTTAGTAATATTGATTAACGAAAGGTTTTCTTATATATTGTAGAGGGGTTACTCTAATGAATGCGAATATAATTACTTTATTTGACACCCATCTGAGGGCCAATACATTTTTTACCCCTTGTAACATTACTTTTGCAAAGTATTCACAAATCGATGCTCTATAAATCCCTTTTATTCCTATACTTTTTGGGGTCTTCTTATTTATTATTTTCCCAGAGATCATATCTACCGAATTCAGTCCTTGCAAATGGAAGCTGGTTTAAGATTGCAGTAAAATATCCCGGAGTGTACAAAGTGGATGTGGCATTCCTGAATTCCCTCGGAATCAATGTTTCAAATATACCTTCTTCCTCTATTCGTCTTTTTGGAAATGCCGGTTCCATGCTTTCGGAAAATAATGCCATTCAAAGACCTGATGACCTACCCGAAAATGCCATTGAGGTGGTTGATGGTGGAGATGGAATATTTAACAATAATGATTATTTTTTATTCTATGCACCAGGGCCAGATGCCTGGATAAAAGATTCTTCAGCAGCTACATTCCATCATCAAAAAAATTTGTTTTCAGACAATTCTTATTATTTTATTTCCATTGGCGGAACAGGGAAAAGAATTCAATCTATCACGAATAATAGCAATGCCAATATTACCATCAGCAATTACCAGTTTAGGTATTACCATGAACTTGATACAGTGAATTTTTTAAGCAGTGGTAAAGAATGGTATGGGGAAGAATTTACAAATGCACCAGGGAAAGTATTGTCACGCAACTTTGCACTGACGATCCAAAATATTACAACTCAGCCCCTATCAATCATTTCTAATGTAGTTTCCAGGTCTTCAGGTGCTTTTAGCAGATTCGATATCAACATAAATAATTCACCGGTTATACAGCACAATATTGCTTTTACGGGTACTGGGATTTTTGATCCCTTTGCCGTTGCAGATCAGCAAAATAATTTCTTCATTGTAAATCAGCCGGTTTTAAATATCAATTATACTTATACACCAGGAAGCCTTAATGCCCAGGGGTGGCTCAACTGGTTCGAAATCTTTGGTCATGCAGCATTGTCGATGAATGGCCTTGATCAACTAACATTTCGTGACTGGAACAGCGTTGCTGCTGGGAATACAGGGAAATTTATTATTCAAAATGCTGCTTCAGGTTTGCAGGTCTGGGACATTACAGACATCGCTAATATATCTGGATTAACAGGCAGTACTATAGGTTCAGATTACCAGTTTGTAAATGATTGCAGCCATCTTCATGAATACGTGGCATTCAATGGCAACAGCTATTTGCAACCGCAGATCATCGGAAGGATTAACAATCAGAATGTTCACAATTCCAGTCCTGAGGATATGCTTATCATATCGCCTCCTTCATTGTTGCAACAGGCACAACGTCTGGCATTATATCATTTCCAACACGACAATTTAAGAACGGTAGTAGTTACCACAGACCAGGTATTTAATGAATTTTCTTCAGGATCACCGGATCCCACTGCCATAAGGGATTTCACAAAAATGTATTTTGATAAGGCAGCCGGCAATACCCAAAATGCACCAAAATATTTATTGTTGTTTGGAGATGCCTCATTCGATTACAAATCAAGGCTTAATAATAATACCAACCTGGTGCCAGGATATGAAAGCATTAACTCATTAGACCCTCTGGCGACGTATGTTTCAGATGACTACTTTGGATTCTTACATGACAATGCTGATATCAATAATAACGCGATAAATTTACTGGATATTGGGATCGGAAGGATTCCGGCAAGAAATACTGATGAAGCTACCTCTGTTGTCGACAAGATAATCAGCTACACGCAAAAGGAGAGTTTAGCGCCATGGCGTAATGAGGTAACATTTGTTGCAGATGATGAAGATAATAATACTCATTTACAGGATGCAGAATTTATCGCCAATACAGTGGCAGTTCAGGCCCCTGTTTTGAACGAAGAAAAAATTTATCTCGATGCATACCAACAGGAATCAGGAAGCGGAGGAAGCCGCTACCCGGCAGTAAATAATGCGATTAATAGTCGAATATATTCGGGCAACCTTATCTGGAATTATAATGGACATGGGGGCTATAATATACTGGCTGCTGAAGATATTCTTGATCAATCAACAGTCAATGGATGGACTAATCAAAACAAATTGCCCCTATTTATTACTTCTACATGTGATTTTGCACCGTATGACAACCCTACACTTTCATCAGTTGGAGCAAATATCCTGATTCGACCAAAAACTGGCGGTATTGCGCTAATGACAACAACCAGGGTGGTTTTTTCTTACAGCAATCGCATCATGAACAACAATTATTTATTATATGCCACCCGGCCAGATGTGAATGGAAAATATCTGTCATTAGGTGAATCACTAAAACAGGCCAAAAACTTCACGTTCCAAAACTACCCTGATATATTGAACTACAGGAAATTTACATTACTGGGAGATCCGGCCCTTACCATTGGATTTCCAATTAACAAGATCAATACTATAGCAATCAACGGAATAGCAATAACTGCAGTTCCTGATACTATAAAAGCATTAGGCAGGTATACGATAACCGGGGAAGTAACTGATCCTACAGGGAATTTCCTGCCAAATTTTAATGGAACAGTTTATCCCGTAGTGTTTGATAAACCACAGACCGTTTCAACTTTGGCAAATGATCCACAAAGCCAGGTAGCAACATTTCAGATCCAAAGGAATGTTTTATATAAAGGAAAAGCCCAGGTAGTAAATGGTAGATTTTCTTACACATTTATTGTTCCAAAAGATATTAATTACCAATATGGGAATGGAAAGTTGAGCTACTATGCAGAAAACGGAAATACAGACGGGAATGGATATTATAAAAATTTTATTATTGGAGGTATTTCAACAGGGGGTTTAAATGATAATACCGGACCGGTTATAAAGGCTTTTATGAATGATGAAAAGTTTGTAAATGGCGGGACCACCAATGAATCCCCTGTTTTATTAGTGAAGCTTTCAGATTCTTCAGGTATTAACACCACTGGTGCAGGTATCGGCCATGATATTACCGCGGTTCTTGATAACGATAATCACCAGCTATTTGAACTAAATGATTTTTATGAGGCGGATATTGATAGTTATCAAAAAGGCACAGTAAGGTTTCAATTGCCACAGATCACACCGGGATACCATTCTCTAAAAATAAAGGCCTGGGATGTCTATAATAATTCAGCAGAATATATTCTCGAATTCAATGTGGCGAAAAATGAAGAGTTGGTGCTAACCCATGTATTGAACTATCCTAATCCTTTTACAACAAAAACAAGCTTTTGGTTTGAACACAACCATCCGGCAGAAAACCTGCAGGTGCATATCAGTATCTTCTCAATTACCGGCAAACTCATCAAATCCATTAAAAAAACAATATTAACCGAAGGCAACCGTTCTAGTGAACTTGAATGGGACGGGAAAGATGATTTTGGCGATTCCGTCGCCCGTGGTGTATATTTGTACTCCCTGAGCGTATTCTGCCAGGGAAAAAGGACCACAATTTTGGAAAAACTGATGAAATTATAAGAGAAGTTTAACGTTATTTTATAATTTAGTTGTCAGTTTCAATAAAAATTTTATTTTTACACCACTAAAAACTAATTTCTTATAGAGTATACCTCTACTTAACCAAGACAAAAATTACGCATGAAAAAAGCAACTTTGAAACTG
>JADGPY010000080.1 GCA_017882205.1 Chitinophagaceae bacterium | reverse complement strand
CTGATGTCAATAACAAATTTTTCTTCCTTTGTTTGCTGATATTTTTTTTGCAGCATCATAAGCGCTTCTGCTACTTTTTTGCGAAGTGAATTATAAGCCAGACCCAATAACTGATTCTCTTTTTCAGAGACATTCTTAGCCAGCAAGCGAATAAATTTTTGAGCAACTTCTTTGTTGTTATTTATCAGTTCTTCAAAATCTTCTTTGGGTATTACAGCCAGTTCGGTTTCTTCTAAAGCCTCTGCCGTATCTTGATATACAGTTTCTTCAAGCAGGCTAATATACCCGATAAAATCCCCAGGACTAAATAGATCAGTTACTAATTCTTTGCCATCCTCATTGGTTTTGAATGCTTTTACTTTCCCTTTTAAAACATAGTAAAGCCTGTTGGGATGATTGCCTTCTGAATAAACTATTTGTTTTTTCTTATACTTATTAGTATTGCGGTCTTCAGTAAGGGATTGCAAAACATTTTTGCCAAAAGAAGTCAACATTAAGTGCTGCAGCCCTTCAAGGCCGGGAGTAAACTCTTGTTTCAGCAGGTCAAGTTTTTTCAGGCGGCTGTCCACAGCATTCAACAGTTCTGTTCCATCAAAAGGTTTGGTGATGTAGTCATCAGCACCAAGTTCCATTCCTTTTCGGAAATCACCTCGTTCTGTTTTGGCGGTAAGAAAAATAAAGGGGGTATTTTTTATAGCATCATTTTTTTGAACGGCATGCAATACACCATATCCATCCAGCACCGGCATCATAATATCGCAGATGATTAAATCGGGAGCATGCTCGATAGCTTTCTCTACACCGATTTTGCCATTTTCTGCTACTATCACTTTGTAGTTGGACAGTTCCAATATCTCCGCCGTATTATTGCGGATGTCATCATTGTCTTCTATCAGCAAAATCTTTTTCATATCAGCACGTTTTAGAGTTAAATGTTATTAAAAACTCAGTGCCTTTTCCAAGTTCACTTTTACATTCTACTGAGCCGTTCATCAGATCCGCATATTTGGAAATGATGTGCAAACCCAACCCTGTACCCTGTATATTTCCGGCATTGGCGCCCCGGAAAAAACGTTCCATAAGATGTTTCTGGTCTTCTTTGGAAATGCCTATGCCATGATCTTTTACAGAAAGAGTAATATAGTGAATGTGGCTGATAGTATTAATTTCAATAGGGCTTGTTTCCGGAGAAAATTTGCTGGCATTGGAAACTAAATTCATTATGATATGCTTCAGCAGTGACGCATCCAGTAATACATCCGGATTCCCTTCATGATGATATAGGATTTTTTGATGCTTTTTCAGGGTGTTTTGTATCTCCCCAGTTATTGCTATAATCAGTTCCTCTATATTAAATTTGGTAAGCCTTACCTGTATTCTACCTTCTTCAATTCTTCCCACACTCAGAAAATCATTGAGAATATCTGTAAGCATGTTTACAGATGAAAAAATACGCTGCAGATGTTTCTCCCGTTTTGGTTGGTCATCGGCAGTTGTATACTTCTCAATTAAATACGCTGACGAAAGTACCGTACTGAGAGGTGTACGAAATTCATGCGAGGCCATCGAAACAAATCTTGACTTCAATTCATTCAGCTCTTTTTCTTTTTCCAAGGATTTACGCAAATCTTCTTCGGCCTTTTTTCTTTCAGAAATATCAATAGCAATACCCATAAAGCCAGTAATGTTTCCCTCATTATCCCTTATAGCAGTGATTGTTAACGATACAGGAAAAGAAGTCCCATTTGCCCTTATGTACGTATATTGCTCTTCCTCATGAATATTTCGCCTGGCTTTTTCTACCAATACAGCAAAATCATCTTTAATTGTTATTCCTAATTCATTAAATAATTTTTTCCGCTTCCTGGCTATTTCAGTTCTATCATGAAATAATTGAGGTGTATTTTTATTAATGACTTCTGATTCAGTATACCCGATATTGAGAGATGCTTCAGGATTGAAAAGTTTTATAATCCCTTTTTCATCAGTAGCGATAATCATAGCCCCGGCATTGTCAAGTAAAGCTTTTTGAAAGGAAAGTAAATCTTCCAGTTTATCTCTTGATATTTCCAGTTGCGTCAGGGTCTGTGTTAAATCCTTTGTACGTTGTTCCACTGTTGCTTCCAATTCATCGTTCAGTTTTTCAATTTCTGCCTCTGCTTTTTTTCGTACAGATATATCACTTATAAAGGCAATTATATTTTCATCACCATTGTTTTGATAATTACCTAAACTTACCTCAACCTGAAATTCTATCCCATCTTTTTTTACAGCAAGCAAATCCATCCCCACACCTACTGGCCGGCTCGTATAATTTTGAGTGTATGTTTTTCTATAGTTAACATGTTTATGACGAAACCTCTGCGGAATGAGCACTTCGATGGGCTTTTCAATTATTTCTTCAATTGTATACCTAAAAAGCTTTAGTGCAAAGGGATTTACAGATTGAATAGTTCCCTTACTATTCATCATAACAATCCCCATAGAAGCATTATTAAAAAGTGCTTCAAAACGATAGGATTCATTAACCTTACTTTGTGTAGAAGACTGCATTTGGTAAATTTAATCACAAATCCGGGAAAAGGATTTTAATAAAACTTAATTTCTTATGGCAATACTTACATCCGCTATGATTTTATTTTCAATAAATCTGTCTTAAATACTTCAAACCACATTACGCTGGCCAGTGCTACCCCAAAGCAAAGCCAGAACTGGACCAAAGTAATGTTTGTAAGTTGAAAAAGATTACGGACAAAAGGAACAAAAAGCAGCGCTGCCAGGAAGAAAACTGAGATAATAAGAATAATAGGAGCAAGGCTGTTTTTATACCTGCTGGTGTAATAAATGGTTTTAGTAAAGGAACGATTAGCAAAAGTGAGAAATATATTACTTAGTATTAGTGTTGTAAAAACAATGGTTCTTGTTTGTTGCAGACTGGCGCTGCTGTTCATAAAATAATAATACAAAATAATGGCCCCGGCTGCAATAATAATTCCCTGCATAATACTGATGAGCAGTTCATTCCGGGTAAATAATCCGCCGTTTCTTTCCCTTGGAGTTTGCTGCATGATATTTTCTTCCACAGGTTCTTTCTCAAAAAAGATAGAACAGGTAGGGCCCATAATTAATTCCAAAAAAATTACATGAATAGGAGTAAAGATGTTGGGATAAGTCCATCCAAATATTACAGGCAAGGATGCCGTAAGAATAATAGGTATGTGAATAGAAATTATATATCGAACCGCTTTCTTAAGATTGCTGAAAATTTTTCTTCCCTCACTGATGGCTGTCACCATCCGTTCCAGGTTATCGTCAGTAATAATTAAATCTGCTGCCTGCCGCGCAATCTCTGTTCCCTTTTTCCCCATAGCAATGCCAATGTTGGCTGATTTCAATGCAGGGCCATCATTTACACCATCGCCTGTCATGGCTACAATTTCTCCATTGGCTTTTAAGGCTTCAACTACTTTCATTTTTGCATCGGGAAACATCCGGGCAAAAACACTTGTACTTTTTACAACCTCCATTAGTTCATCTTCTTTCATGTTCATTACAACCTCTCCTGTAACACATTTAAGAAAGTTGAAGATGCCCACCTGCCCGGCGATATTGATAGCTGTTTCAGGATAATCACCTGTAATGAGCTTTACATCAATCTTTGCATCATAAAATTGCTTAAGTACATCGGGAATGTTTTTCTTAGGTGGGTCATACAATGCCAACAATCCTTCAAACTGCCAGTTATAATCATCCTGCATGGCCGGGGGCTGTTGTTCGGTAGGCACTGCACTCGCTACACCAATAACACGATAACCTTTTGAAGCAAGCGATTTAATATGTTGTGTGATTTTCTTTTTATCATCATCGCTTAAGCGGCAAACATGAATAATACGTTCCGATCCTCCTTTCGCTGCAACTACTTTTATATTTTCATGCTCATAAACATGTGTCATCATTGGCGGCTGACCCTCCAGCGGATATTCATAAATCATTTTAAGTTGCTGATGCGCTTTCCCATCTGTATATAAATAGTACGCCTCCCATATTGCTTTCTCCATTGCATCAAAAGGATTCATTTCGCTTGCAAGTACACCATAAAATAATACATTTTCATTCTGTAATTGTGTGTTATCATGTAAGTCAACCAGGGTATCACTATCATAATCATAAATAGCTTTTACCTGCATTTTGTTTTCTGTAATGGTGCCTGTTTTATCAAGGCATATCACACTTACAGCACCAAGGTTTTCTACAATCTGCGGCTGACGGGAAATAATACCCAGCTTACTAATTTTGTAAGCCCCCAGCGCCATAAAGGAGGAAAAAGCTACAGGAATTTCTTCGGGCACCGCCGACATGGCTAATGTTAAGGCAAACAATAAGCTGGTAGTCCATTCGTGATGATGCAGGTAATTCACAAAAAAGATGATGAAAAAACCAATCAGTCCAAATAATGCCAGGCGTCGTACAAACTGGTTTATTTGTATTTGCAGCAAAGTTTTAGGCGAATGATACGCTCCAATTGCTTTACCTACTTTACCTAAGACGGTATTGTTTCCTGTGGCCGTTACCTGACCAATGCATTTACCACTGTTGATAGTAGTACCCTGGTATAATATATTATGTTCTTCAGTTTCATTTTTATCTGCCGGCAGGGATTCGCCAGTAATGATGGACTCATTGACTGTAAAATCATTCGCCTGTAAAATGCTTGCATCAGCAGGAATATTCATTCCCTCATCCAATAGCATAATATCACCTGGAACAAGTTCTTCGGTGGATATGATCATTTCTTTACCATTCCTGACCACTGTTATTTTTGGTTCAGTAAATTGTTGTAATGCTTTTAATGCATTGGTACTTTTTACCTCCTGGTAAAGTGAAATGGCTGTCACTAAAGCCATTGCCACAAGCATCAATATACCTTCACTTACCTCACCCAAAATAAAATACAGTGAGCAGGCAATAACGAGAAGAATGAACATTGGCTCTTTTACAATGTCCCAAACAATATGTATAAAGCGTCGTGAAGATTCGGCTTGAAAAATATTTTTCCCATATTGCTGCTGTAGAGCAGGAACTTCCTGGACAGATAACCCTTGTATATTGCCTAAATCAATTACCTTTCCAGACATCGCGTTGTTGAAGTTTTATTGCTTACGGGCCTCCAACACATTTTTAAAGTAAGCAGTATTATTTCTAATTTAAAAAAATATCATTTCCTACAAAACTTATCTAATTTCTCTTCGGCTTTGTCCAATAATCTTTTGGCCAGTAATGTAACTCCATATGTGAAGGTGCTTTTTAAAATACTTTCACCATTCAGATTTTGTTCCGTTTTGTTTTTTATCACTTTACTGAAAATATCTTTCGCAATATTTACAGGCTTCAAGCATTCCTTCAGCTCATTCCAATTGCTCCGTATCTTATTTTCCAGTTTTTCCTGTTGTTGAATTAGCCGCATTTTTTCGGTTTGCAATTGCTTTATGCTTTTAAACTTCTTCATCATCATTCCTGAATAATTGTTTGATTAATGCGTTCAAAACCGGCAGGCGGATGATTCTTCCTCGTGCAGTCCATACTATTATTCCAATCAGCAGATACAAACAAGATACAATCAGGAAGCCAGCCCATGTATTTCCAATCCATTCGCCCAAACTAATTGATAGTGCCACGCTGGCCAAACCAATAAAAAAGAGTAATAAAACTGCCACCATCATTACGGCCAATACATTCGCAATAATAACGGAACTTTTTTCTGCAGCTCTTAATTTTACAGATTCAATCCTGGTATTTACATACTCTTTTATTGTACCTGCCAGTTCTTCTACCTTGGCAAATGCTTTTTCCATTTGGATTATTTTTATTTAAAGGTCAACCCGGATTTTCTGCTCTGCTTTCTTATACAAATTCTGCAACTTTTTCTTTCACAGTCTTCTCAATATCCTCTTTCAGGTCGTTGAATTTTTCTTTGCCTTTGCGAAATTTGTCTTTTAAGTCATCAGCAATGTTCTTTCCCTGCTCATTGACTTTGCTTCTTATTTCGCTGCCTTTATCAGGCGCAAACAAAATCCCTACTATGGCACCGGCAGCTACTCCGGCGGCAATTGCTATCAGTATTTTACTTGTATTATTCATAAAATAAATTTTTATTGTTAACTAATAATTGCAAGGTAAAAAGTAAGCCTGTTACATAAGTATGACAGCCCTCATGTGTTATACTGATAATTGTCAGAGCAGCTATTTACCTGTTCAATGAATAAAATTAGTATAATTACTGATCATCAGCTTATACTTAGAGATTGACTATCGGAAGATTTTCCTGGGTGAAAAGCTTGTTTCGGAACAATAGCAGCCTTCAACTTCTTTACCAGCAATTTTTTCATGCTTGCCTTTTCTATTATCCATCCTTTTTTTATCCGCTCCAGTAGTTCCTGGTTATCTTTGTTTAAACTATTGAACAAGTAAGATTTCAATAAAGCAAGTGCCGTACACTTGTCCTGGAAGCTTCCTAGTTCATCTAAGAGCTTTATGAAATAATTTTCATCTTTCGCCATCCATATACTCATAGATATTATATCATGATCCACTCCAACATACTCTTTCAGATTATAAAACAAATCTTTCAGGTTTTTACGTATAGAATGAATATTATCCTCACTAAAATGAGCTGCTACTATAATGGTATAAATAGCAGTCCATTTTTGCTGTACAAAATTCCTGTAACTGTTTAACTGAAATTCATCCGGAATAGATGCGTCTGTTTTCTTTTTACTTTCGGTGACAGGCTTTTCCAAAATAATTTCAGAAAGCTCCGGCTTAAGTTTGTCAATTTCTCTCTGCAATATTGTAAGATATGCCTCTGGTTTTTGCAGCTCCTGGTTCGTAGCTTCAAGAATTCGCTTCTGCTGTAATTGTAAATCACGGATAGATCCTGAAATATTGTACCCTTTTTTTAATTTTTTGGGAATTTTTATTTCCCCTGCTGTCCCATGTTCATGCGATATCATTCGTAAAAAAGCCCGCAGCTTTTTATACTCTACCCTGAATTGATGTATGGCTTCCACATCAAAATCCTCAGCAACCTTTTTGATATGCTTTTTTAATTTCCGGTAATGGTTATTGGTTATATGTTTTATATGCTCCCGGTTCATTTTGAAGGGTTATTAAAGATTATTCTGCTTAAGACAATTCATCCAACGTAGGATATTTATTCATACCGTAGCGCTTCGATCGGGTCAAGTCTTGATGCTTTCTGGGCTGGGTAATAGCCAAAGAAAACACCCGTTATCGCGCATACCGCGAAAGACAGTATGACGGAATATTCAGAAACAAGCGTGGGCCATGAGAGGAACACCGTTACCAGTTTGGATGCACTAATACCCAATACCACTCCAATGACGCCTCCGGTGATACTGATCAGGATTGCTTCTGTCAAAAACTGTAGCAGGATATCGATTCCCCTGGCACCAATAGCCATTCGCAAGCCAATCTCTTTGGTACGCTCTGTTACAGAAACATACATGATATTCATTATACCGATCCCTCCAACCAATAATGAGATCGCTGCGATAGCCGTTAACAATACCGTAAGCAGTTGGCTGGTGGAACTCATTGTGCTGATCAGTTCCGCCTGGGTACGTACAGTAAAATCATCAATCTCACTATATTTCAGTTTATGGTTCGCACGAAGGATGGCACTGACCTCTTTTGTAGCGGTATCAGAACTTTTTTCATCCACTGCGGAAGCATAGATCGTCTGGACATAAGTAATGGCCAATATTCTTTTCTGAACAGTAGTATAAGGAGCAAGTATAATATCATCCTGGTCCTGGCCAAATGTGTTCTCACCTTTCTTTTCCAGTACGCCGATCACTTTTAAAGGTATCTTTTTAAAACGGATGACCTTACCCACAGGGTTTTCTCCACCGGTAAAAATATTATTTACCACGGTTTGTCCCAACAGGCAAACTTTACTCGAAGTGGCCACATCATCATCCGTAAAACTGATCCCCGACTGTAATTTCCAGTCACGAATGTTCAGGTAAGAAGGGCTTACTCCCTGCAGTGAAGTGGGCCAGTTAAGGGACGCGTTGATTGCTTGCCCGCTGGTAGATACAGCGGGCGAAACGTCTGTGATATAAGAAGCCTGTTTTTGAATGGTAACAGCGTCTTCTACTTTTAGTGTCTGTAATCCGGTAGAACCCAATCTTGCACCACCGCCAATCGTACTATTGCTGAATGGTCTGATAGTGAGCATGTTCGATCCCATACTTGATAACTGGCTGCGGATACTTTCTTTTGAGCCTTCGCCGATAGATACCATCGTGATCACTGCGCCAACACCAATGATAATTCCCAGCATGGTAAGGAAAGTGCGGATCTTATTACGCGATAAGGCTTTCCATGCGAGGCTTAAAAGATTAAAAACATTCATTGCGATTTTTTATTTTTGATCATCTTTTTCAACTGGCAATTTTTGATCGTCTTTTTCCACTGGCAGCGCTGCCAGGGCATCTTTAGCCGAGTGAACATTTTCATTCTTTACATCCTTGATAACCCGGCCATCTTTTAAGGTTACGGTGCGGCTGCTGAAAACGGCTATATCATTCTCATGTGTTACAAAAACGATTGTTAAACCTTGCTTGCTGTTCAGTTCCTGTAACAGTGCCATGATCTCGTAAGAGGTCCTTGTATCAAGGTTACCGGTAGCTTCATCAGCCAATATCATCACAGGTTCATTGACCAATGACCTTGCAATTGCCACACGCTGCTGTTGCCCTCCGGATAATTGATTGGGCATGTGATCCATGCGGTCTGCCAGGCGCACCGCTTCCAATGCATGCATGGCTTTTTCCCGGCGTTCTTTCGTGGGCACATCAGCGTTATACAAAAGAGGTAGCTCTACATTTTCAAGTGCGGAGGTGCGTGCCAGTAAATTATATGACTGGAATACAAAACCGATCTTCCTGTTACGGAGTTTTGCCAGTTCATTTCGTGAGAGGCTTTTCACATCCGCACCATCCAGCAAATATTTTCCATCAGTAGGTTTATCAAGACAGCCTAATATGTTGAGCAAAGTGGTTTTACCGGAACCGCTGCTACCCATAATGGTTACAAATTCACCAGCATCTACAGAAAAGGATACACCCTTCAGTGCCCTTACTGTTTCACTACCCATTTTGAACTCGCGTTTCAGGTCAATTATATCGAGGATCTTATTTGCCATATCCTTTTTTATTCTATTTATTGTTAGATGATCATTTAAATTATCTCGGCGCCTGTGCGGGCCTGGGTCGATTCCCTCCGGGCCTTGTTGGCATAAAAGGACTTTTAGATATTGTAGCTGCCGCTGCATCTTTTTTCTGTATTTTTCTATAGCCGGTAATCACTTCATCGCCTTCCTGTAAACCCGATATTACCTGTACTACCGTTTTATCATCCAACCCCGTGGTAACAGGCTCGCTAATGATCGTTGTACTGTCTTTTTTCACCCATACCATGCCTTTGCTTATCTTGATACCAGCGCTATCAGTAAGTTGCGATTTGTTCTGATGGCGTGCAGTACCCGTTCTTTTTATCGGTTTGTCTGTATTGATAT
>JADGPY010000402.1 GCA_017882205.1 Chitinophagaceae bacterium | reverse complement strand
GTGCTGGTTATTGCAGATATGGCAAGGTCAAATCCACCAATGGAAAGTTCTTTTGTGGCCGAACTAACAAGAAGGTTGCAGGGAAAGGGTTCTTCTTTGGCATTGCCGCTTAGCTGGATAGAACAACATTTATCAGAGAATGGTTTAACAAGTATTGAACTGGTGTATTTGGAAAATCAAAAGCAGGCCGCCGACCAGATGTCTATCAGTAACAGCATTAACGGGCTTCGTTTTTTAAATTCGACCGATTGGCGTGATTTTGTTGAAGGCCAGAGTGTTGTGGAACGAATTCTACGGGAAGATATAAATGGTATATATGTAAAAATGGATTTTTTCACACGTGATAGTTACCGCCATGTTATAGAAAGGATTGCAAAAAATAGCCATATTGAAGAAGAAAAAATAGCAGGTTTGGCTATTGCTTTTGCAAAAGAGAATACGGGCAATGATAATATCCGCACTTCTCATGTAGGTTATTATTTAATAGGCAAAGGAGTAGCGAAGCTGGAGAAAGTTGCAAAAACCCGTTTAACAACCCGGGAGATTTGTAAAATATATTTTAATAAAATCCCTTTATTATTATATGCAGGCGCAATTGTAATTATTACATTTTTTTTAAGCTGGTGGTTATTAAATAAAGCTTATGATGATGGCCTTCGGGGCTGGAAAATAATTTTATTAGGGTTAATATGTATTATAAGTACAAGCCAGCTTTCATTAACTCTTATTAATTGGCTGGTTACTTTATTTGCCCGGCCACAACTGCTTCCACGTTTGGATTTCTCTAAAGGAATTCCTCAACAATATCGAAGTTTAGTTGTTGTACCAACAATGCTTACAGGCATTAAAGAAATAGAAGACCTGGTGGAAGCTCTTGAAGTTCGTTTTTTGGCTAACAGGGATGAATACCTCCACTATGCTTTGTTAACAGATTTTAAAGATGCTGTTACGGAAACACTTCCGGAAGATGAATATCTATTACAATCTGCAAAGAATAAAATCATTGAGCTAAACAGGAAATATGGCAGAATAAAAAATAATACTTTCTTTTTATTTCACCGGCCACGTAAATGGAATGCAAAAGAAAAAAAGTGGATGGGCTATGAGCGCAAACGTGGGAAGCTTGGGGCGCTTAATGCATTGTTAAGAGACAAAGACAAAGAAAGTTTTTCATTGATAGTTGCTGATGAATCATTTTTTTCTGAAATAAAATATGTTATCACACTTGATACAGATACACAATTGCCAAGAGATGCAGCATGGAAAATGATTGGTACTCTTGCACACCCCTTAAACCACGCATTGTATGATGAGCAAAAGCAAAGGGTAGTAGATGGATACACTATTCTTCAACCTCGTGTATCAAATAGTTTGCCGGGTGATACCAGTTCAATATACAAAAAGATATATGGCAATGAGGCAGGAACCGATCCTTATACCCTTGCCATCTCAGATGTATACCAGGATCTGTTCCAGGAAGCTTCATTTATCGGCAAAGGGATTTATGATATAGATGCATTTGAACAAACTTTAAATAACCGGTTTCCTGATAACCGTATTTTAAGCCATGATCTGTTGGAAGGCAATTATGCCAGATGCGGTTTGATTAGTGATGTACAATTATACGAAGAGTACCCCTCCAACTATATTGCTGATATGCAGCGCCAACACCGATGGGTAAGAGGCGATTGGCAGATTGCACGATGGCTTTTTCCTTTTGTTCCAAGTCTGGATAAAAAGTATAGAAGAAATACATTATCAGCTTTATCCGTGTGGAAGCTATTTGATAACCTTCGACGCAGTTTTGTATCAATATCTCTTACCTTGCTTCTTTTATTTGGCTGGATAATTTCTTCTTCAGCTCAGTTTTGGACCTTGTGTGTTATAAGTATAATCGCATTACCCTCGCTAATTACACTTATCTGGGATATATTTAGAAAACCAGAGGATGTGGTATTGTGGCAGCATTCAATATATTCTATTCGCTCTGCATATAATAACTTCATTCAACATACCCTCTATCTTATATTTCTTCCTTATAATGCCTTCATAAATTTGGATGCCATTGCACGCACTAATTGGCGTTTATTTATTTCACGCAAAAAATTTCTTGAATGGAACCCTTCTGGTAATTCATCAGTGGCCACCCCTAAAAAAATATGGTCAACATACAGGATAATGTGGTTTGAGCCTTTATTAGCTGTAAGCTTGCTGATTTATTTAATTTATTATTCCTCACTGGCATTATTAATAGAAATCCCTGTGTTGGTGCTTTGGATAATTGCGCCTGCGATTGAGTGGTGGGTAAGTCTTTCATATTCAAAACGTGAAGCTGATATTACAAAGAAGCAAACTATTTTTCTTCAAAAACTGTCGAGGAAGATATGGGCCTTTTTTGAAAAATTTGTTACCGAAGAAGATAACTGGTTACCGCCGGATAATTACCAGGAACATCCTGATCCAAAAATTGCACACCGTACATCCCCTACTAATATCGGTCTTACATTATTATCAAATTTAACAGCCTATGATTTTGGTTACCTGTCAGCAGAAAAATTAATTGAACGTACAGCCAATACCTTAAATACAGTTCAAAAACTGGAGAAAAATAGGGGTCATTTATACAATTGGTACGATACAATTACGCTTGTTCCCTTAGCGCCACGCTACATTTCCACAATAGATAGTGGAAACCTTGCAGGGCATTTAATAGTATTGAAGCAAGGGCTTCTTTCAATTATGAATGAAAAAATATTTTCAATAAAAGCATTTGATGGGTTGATGGATACCGTTGAAGTTCTTTTGGAGAAAAAAGAAAAGAGAGTGGTAATTGAACAATTTCAAAAAGAACTGGAAATCATTCGCCTTGCGCCGCCTTTTACTTTAGCAGAAACAATTGTTTGCATAAACAGCCTTGAAAAAACCTTTGGGCAAATTACTGCCAGTTTTACTTTCAATGAAGTACAGAATAGCGAAACTTTTTTATGGGTAGAAAAACTAAGGAAACAAATAAATGATATACGCAATGACCTGGTAACACTTGCTCCATGGCTACTGTTTCAGCCACCTTCTTTAAAATTAAATGATATTGCTACGAATAGACTACATATTCCAACCCTATCTCAACTGGCTAAAATAGAAATGGAATTATTGCCCCAAATAAGAGCTTTATATTCAGAAGATAATACAGCAGAAGAGAATTTTTGGATAAATGATTTTACTACGCATATCAGCAATGGATCACGCAGGGCAAAAGAAAGAATATTGATATTGGAAGGACTTGCACGGCAATGTATGGAACTTTCAAATATTGATTACGATTTTTTATATGACGAGCCGCAACACTTGCTTGCGATTGGTTATAATGTTGATGAACAGAGAAGGGATAATAGCTTCTATGATCTGTTGGCTTCAGAGTCCAGGCTCACCACATTTACAGCTATAGCACAAGGAAAGTTACCTCAGGAAAGCTGGTTTGCATTAGGGCGTCAACGTATTAATACAGGTTCAGCACCAATTCTTCTTTCATGGAGTGGTTCTATGTTTGAATATCTGATGCCATTGCTGGTAATGCCCTCTTATGAAAATACTTTGTTGGGTCAAACATATAAAGCTGTGGTACAAAAGCAAATAGAATATGGCAAAAAACGCGGTGTGCCCTGGGGTATTTCAGAATCAGGTTATAATGCTGTAGATGCTAATCTTAATTATCAATATCGTGCATTCGGGGTTCCCGGGTTAGGCCTTAAACGCGGTCTGGGAGAGGATTTGGTTATTTCACCTTATTCGTCTGTTATGGCATTGATGGTAGCGCCGGAAGAAGCTTGTAAAAACATGGAGGATTTAGCAACAACTGGTTTTGAAGCTGAATTTGGTTTTTATGAAGCTATAGATTACACCACCTCTCGTTTGCCAAGAGGGCAATCATATACTGTTATACGTTCTTTCATGGTGCACCACCAGGGCATGGGTTTGTTGTCTCTATCGCATCTGTTACTAAGCCGGCCTATGCAAAAACGTTTTGAGGCTGAAGCACAGTTTCAGGCTACTCTATTGCTATTGCAGGAACGTATCCCGAGAGTATCAACTTTTTATTCTCCTGTTATGCATATATCAGACAGCAGTATAATAGCTGAAAATAATGATATACCCATCCATGTTATTAATACACCTGACACCCCTGTGCCCGAAGTGCAGTTATTATCTAATGGCAGATACAATGTAATGGTTACGAATGCAGGTGGAGGCTACAGCAGGTGGAAAGATATTGCGGTTACCCGTTGGCGTGAAGACAGCACCTGTGATAACTGGGGAACATTTTGTTATATAAAAGATATTGAGCAGGATAGTAACCTTTTCTGGTCATCTGCATACCAGCCTTCACTTAAGGAAGGAGATAATTATGAAGCAGTTTTTTCACAGGGACGTGCTGAATTTCGCCGCCGTGATTACTCCCTTGAAACACATACTGAGATTGTTGTTTCTCCCGAGGACGATGTTGAATTGAGAAGAGTGCACATTACCAACCGTTCAAGAAAAAAAAGATATATTGAAATTACCAGTTATGCTGAAGTAGTACTTGCGTCTGCCAATTCTGATGCTGCACATCCTGCATTCAGCAATCTTTTTGTTCAAACAGAAATCATTTCAAAACGCAATGCTATTATTTGCACACGACGCCCTCGTTCTGTGGAAGAACATAACCCTTCCATGTTTCATTTGATGAAAGTGCATCATGCAGAAATCAAATCTGTTTCTTATGAAACAGATAGAAGTAAGTTTATTGGTCGCGGTAATACTATTCATCACCCTGCATTTTTAGATAAACAGGATGGACTATCAGGAACACAAGGTTCTGTTCTTGATCCTGTTATTTCCATTCAATATAAAATAGTAATTAATCCCCAGGAATCTGCAACTATTGATATGCTGATTGGTATTGCAGATACTAATGAGATTTGTAATGCATTGGTAGAAAAATACCAGGACAGGTATTTAAGAAACCGTGCGCTTGAACTTTCGTGGACGCATAGCCAGGTTGTGCTCAGGCAAATCAATGCCGGGGAAGCAGATGCACAATTATATTCAAAGCTTGCAGGTTCAGTGATCTTTGTAAATCCTTCTTTGCGTGCCGATCAGAACATCATTATAAAAAATCATCGTGGCCAATCGAGTTTATGGAGTTATTCTATTTCGGGAGACTTGCCTATTGTTCTTTTACAGATAGAAGATGCTGCCAATATTGACCTGGTAAAACAATTAATACAGGCACATGCTTATTGGCGGTTAAAAGGTTTAATAGTTGACCTGGTAATCTGGAATGAGGATCATGGTGGTTACAGGCAGGTTTTACAAAATGAAATTCAAAGCCTTATTGCACCTGCACCGGGTGCTGATTTTAAAGAGCAACCCGGTGGAATTTTTTTTAGATCAGCCGAGCAAATATCAAATGAAGACCACATATTATTTCAAACATTGGCACGCATCGTAATTTCTGACAGGTTGGGTGGTTTGGAAGAACACGCCAACAGACGCAGTAAGGTAAAAAGCATCGCTCCTTATTTTACTCCTACTAAGTTTTATCCTTCAGTCGAAACGTCCGTTACTCTGCCCGAGGGTTTGCAATTTTTCAATGGTATCGGCGGCTTTTCAAAAGACGGAAGAGAATACATTATTACAACAAATGCAGGCCAAACAACACCTGCACCATGGATCAATGTATTAGCTAATCAAAATTTCGGAACTATTATTTCAGAAAGCGGACAGTCATACACATGGCTTGAAAATGCACATGAGTTTAGATTAACACCGTGGAACAATGATCCGGTGAGTGATCTGGCAGGCGAAGTATTTTATATAAGAGATGAAGAAAGCGGAAGATGGTGGTCGCCTACGCCGCTGCCCGGCCGTAGCAAATCTTCATATATTACAAAGCATGGATTCGGCTACAGTATTTTTCAACACAGCGAGGATAGTATTTATTCAGAAATGTGCGTATTTGTTGACCTGGAAGCTTCTGTAAAATTCATTATTTTAAAATTCCATAATCAATCCAACAGGCTACGAAGGCTTTCTGCAACAGGTTATATGGAATGGGTATTAGGTGACCTGAGGCCAAAAAATCAAATGCACATAATTACTGAGCTGGATGCGGATACAGGTGCTATCCTGGCAAGAAATCCATATAATACGGAATTTGAAAACAGAGTTGCTTTTTTTGATGTTGATGAGCGAACAAAAAATTTCACAGCAGATCGTACTGAATTTATCGGCCGCAATGGTAAACTTCGTAATCCGGAAGCTATGAGCAAAGCAAAGCTTTCAGGTAAAACAGGCGCAGCGCTTGATCCATGTGCTGCTATACAGGTGGTGTTTGATTTAGAAAATGATGAAGAACATGAAATTGTTTTTCGGCTTGGCGCTGTAAGGGAACATGATGACGTAGTGAATATAATTCGTGGTTTTAAAGGAGCTTCGGTTGCACACGATGCATTGGATAAAGTTAAAAAATACTGGCAGCAAACATTGGGAGTTTTACAGATAGAAACACCTGATGCAGCTTTAAATATTATTTCAAATGGTTGGCTCAATTACCAGGCATTGGCCTGTCGTATTTGGGCACGTAGTGGCTTCTATCAATCCAGTGGTGCATTTGGATTTCGGGACCAATTGCAGGATGTGTTATCATTACTGTATTCAAAACCTGGAATTGTACGTGAGCAGGTATTGCTAAATGCTTCCCGACAATATAAGGAAGGCGACGTTCAACACTGGTGGCATCCACCAACAGGAAGAGGTATACGCACAACATGTTCTGACGATTATCTCTGGTTGCCCTTTGTTACTTTAAAATATGTTTCGCACACCGGCGATAAAAGTATTTTAGATCAGTCTATTTATTTTTTAGAAGGACGTGTGTTAAATGCAGGTGAGGAATCTTATTATGATCTTCCTATCCGTTCTCATGAATCGGCAAGCTTGTATGATCATTGCGTAAGATCAATTGAGCATGGGTTAAATTTCGGTGCGCATGGATTACCTTTTATTGGCTCTGGTGATTGGAATGACGGCATGAATAAAGTAGGTGAGCATGGGAAAGGGGAAAGTGTATGGCTTGCATTTTTTTTATATGATGTATTGATGCGGTTTACTGAAATCGCTGAGTTGAAAGGGGATGCTGGTTTTGCCGAAAAGTGTAAACAACAGGCAAAAAAATTAAGAAGCAATATTGAAAAAGATGGTTGGGATGGGCAATGGTATCGCCGTGCTTATTTTGATGATGGTACACCGCTTGGTTCATCAACTAATGAAGAATGTAAAATTGATTCTATTGTGCAAAGCTGGTCGGTGCTGTCCAAAGCAGGTGATATTGAACGATCACAAACAGCGATGAATGCTGCAGTAAAATTTCTTGTCCGTAAAGATGCCGGTTTGATACAATTGTTTGAGCCGCCTTTTGATAAATCTGATTTGAACCCTGGTTATATTAAAGGGTATGTTCCCGGTGTTCGGGAAAATGGCGGACAATATACACATGCTGCCATTTGGTTAACAATGGCCTTTGCTGCGCTAAAGGATAAAGAAAAAACCTGGGAATTATTGCAAATGATAAATCCTATCAACCATGGAGCTACCGCTGATACAATTGCAAAATATAAAGTTGAACCTTATGTTATAGCTGCCGATATATATGCTGAACCTTTACACCTGGGCCGGGGAGGATGGACCTGGTATACAGGTTCTGCCGGGTGGATGTACCAGCTTATTATAGAATCTTTTTTAGGATTAAAACGTAAAGGAGACACTTTACAGTTTGATCCCTGTATCCCTGCAGCATGGGAATCTTTTAAAATAAAGTATCAATTTATTGATACGATCTATCATATAACTGTGTTACAGGATAAAAACCAGGTAGCGATAGAAGTATTTGTTGATGAAGAAGCCCAATCAAATAACATTATTCCGCTTATCAATGATGGTAAAGAGCATTTTGTAAAAGTGATATTGAATAATACACATTAATCTTCTGGGAATTCGCTGCATTAGATTACCTTTAATTTCAGTGGACGGGAAAACACTATTCAAACCGCACTGTCATTTAGCCAAGACTATTCTGCCGAAATTTTAAAACAAACCAAGTTTGTAAAAGACAGGATATGGATAAAAATAAATCGGATGAGTTACTCATTGCTAACAAAGAACTTGCCTTTCAAAACGAAGAGAAAGAAAAACGGGCAGCAGAATTAATCATAGCTAACAAAGAACTTGCCTTTCAAATCGAAGAGAAAGAAAATCGGGCAGCAGAATTAATCATTGCTGATAAAGAACTGGCCTCTCAAAAAGGAGAGAAAGAAAATCGGGCTGCAGAATTAATCATTGCTGACAAAGAACTTGCCTT
>JADGPY010000401.1 GCA_017882205.1 Chitinophagaceae bacterium | reverse complement strand
TACTCAAAATGGATTGTAAATTGTTGTTGTGACTGGCCAAGACCTGCTAAGCCTGCTAATAATAGATAACTGAGATAAATTAGTTTCATAGATTTTACAAAAATGATACAAGTACTGTTAATTGGATAATTTATTTAGTTAAAGTTCGCGGCACCTCAAATCACAAGGCCTTAATCGCAAATCGTTTGTTACCTTTGCGCCTCCAAAAAATAAAGAAGGATGATCAGTGTAAATAATTTAACCCTGGCCTACGGAAAGAGGGTGTTGTTTGATGAGGTGAACCTTAATTTCACGAAAGGCAATTGTTACGGAATTATTGGAGCTAACGGCGCAGGTAAGTCAACATTATTAAAGATAATAAGTGGCGAAATAGAACCAAATAAAGGAACAGTAAGTATTTCACCGGGAGAACGGATGGCCGTTTTGCGTCAGGACCACTTTGAGTTTGATGATATTTCAGTGCTTGATACAGTGTTAATGGGGCATAATAAAATGTGGGATATAAGGCATGAAAAGGATGCTGTCTATATGAAAGAAAACTTCAGTGAAGCAGATGGAATGAAGGCTGCTCATCTTGAGGAAGAATTTGGAGAAATGGGTGGTTATACTGCAGAGAGCGATGCAGCAACTTTACTTAGCGAATTGGGCGTAAAGGATGAATTCCATCAAACCCTTATGCGCGATATTGCTGCAAATGTAAAAGTACGTGTGCTTCTTGCGCAGGCATTATTTGGCAATCCCGATATTTTGTTATTGGATGAACCTACGAACAATCTTGACGTCGCTACTATTTCCTGGCTGGAAAATTTCCTGGCAGACTACGAGAATATCGTATTGGTGGTAAGTCATGATCGTCACTTCCTTGATGCAGTTTGTACTCATGTTGCTGACGTAGATCGTCAAAAAATAAAGATATATACCGGAAACTACACATTTTGGTATGAAAGTTCCCAACTTGCTGCCCGCCAGATGACTGATAAGAACAAAAAGACGGAAGACAAGAGAAAGGACCTACTTGAATTTATTGCCCGATTCAGCGCTAATGCTTCGAAATCTAAACAAGCTACTTCAAGGAAAAAAGCTTTGGAGAAATTAGTGATCGAAGATATATCACCATCCAACAGGAAGTACCCCGGTATTATTTTCAAACCTGAGAGAGATCCGGGAAATCAAATATTGAATGTAGAAAAGCTAACTAAAAAAATGGATGGCAGGACATTATTTCATAATATATCTTTTGATATTGTAAAAGGTCAGAAGATTGCTTTTCTGGGCAGGGACCCTGCTGCATTAACCGCTTTTTTTGAGATCATCAATAAAAAGATGAAAGCAGACTCGGGAAAATTTGAATGGGGTACTACCATTACTACGGCTTATCTTCCAAACGATAATACTGAATTTTTTACTGGTAAATTAAGCCTGATGGATTGGCTCCGTCAATATGTGCCACCTTATGTAAAAGACGTGGATGAAGATTTTCTTCGGGGATTTCTTGGTAAGATGTTATTCAGTGGCGATGAGATCAAGAAAAAAATAAATGTATTAAGTGGAGGAGAGAAGGTTCGTTGTATGATAAGCAGGATGATGCTGCAAAATCCTAATGTGGTTATATTAGATGAGCCTACCAACCACCTTGACCTTGAAAGCATCACTGCATTCAATGATGGAATGATCACCTTTCCTGGAATTGTATTATGCACCACTCATGACCACCAGTTTATGCAAACAGTAGCCAATAGGATCATTGAGATCACACCGAAAGGGATTATAGATCGGGTAACTACCTATGATGATTACTTAATGGATGAAAGAGTAAAAGCTTTACAGGAGGAGTTGTATAATTAATAGCCTGACATTATGGTAATTGTAACGTTTGGCATGATTTTATACCTTTGACCATAAAACCAAAACGTTTTATATGAAAAGATTCCTGGTATTACTAATCGTGGTGTTTATTGCAGCAAACATTGCAAACGCTCAGAGTGAAAATTCGACAGCTGGTTCTTCAACTTACAAAACAGCCATAGGCGTAAAATTCTATCCTGGGGCAATTACTCTTAAACATTTTGTCACATCACAGAATGCATTGGAATTGCTCGGCTATTTCAAAAATAATGGGGCTAGAATAACTGGTCTTTACGAGATCCATGGTAATATCAGCAATGCAGGAGGATTAAAGTGGTATGTAGGTCCTGGAGCTCACGTTTCCTTTTATACTCAGAAGTATGGAGGCGGGGGTTCAGTGGGAATTGATGGAATAATTGGTCTTGATTATAAAGTTAGCTCTGCGCCTGTAAATCTTTCATTAGATTGGCAACCTTCGTTTGATTTTAAGAGCCTGGATGGTATTATCGTTAACTGGTTTGGAATAGCGGTTCGTTATACTTTTTAGGACCCTGACTCCCAAGGCGAAAGCCTTGGGTTATAGGTTGCCTTTATCAATTAATTTCAAGGGCGAATGCTTCGAAACCGGATAATAACATTCATTCATTTTTTTTACCCTCCCTTTAAAAGGCTGATGCCTTTACAAACATTCCGTTATGCAGCATGTGGCGGTAGCAACATGGTACTTGACATCTTGCTTTTTTATGTTAGCTACCATTATATCCTTCATGAAAGAATATTGGATCTGGGTTTTATAGCTTTCGCACCATATACAGCTGCCCTGGGTATGGCATTCTGTGTCAGTTTTCCTGTAGGGTTTTTATTGTCGAAGTATATAGTTTTCAGCAGTTCAGAATTGCGTGGCAGGATACAACTATTCAGGTATATTCTTGTAGTGGCTATAAACTTGTTTCTCAACTATTCCTTCCTTAAAATAATGGTTGAATACATGTTCTTTTATCCCACTGTGGCCAGAATCTTCGCAACTGCTATTATAGTCACATTCAGTTATTTATCCCAGAAGCATTTCACCTTCAAAGAAAGGAAAGAAAGTCATGAGCTGTAGAGACAATGCATGCAACGTCTCTACAACCTGCCATTTTTGCACTTTTCAGTCGTTGGCATAAACCTTGACAATCATTATTGAAGAAAAAATACATATTAAACAAATAATACAATTACAATTATGGGAAAGATAATAGGAATAGACCTTGGCACAACCAATAGTTGCGTTGCAGTCATGGAAGGTAATGAACCAGTTGTTATTGCTAATGATGAAGGACGGCGTACAACTCCATCTGTAGTTGCCTTTTTAAAAAATGGGGAAAGAAAAGTTGGAGATCCTGCAAAACGTCAGGCCATCACAAATGCCCAAAATACCATCATGAGTGTAAAACGCTTCATGGGGCATAAATGGGAGGAGATTACCAATGAAGCGGGGCATTGGAGCTATAAGCTTGTAAAAGGTGAAAATAGTACAGTACGTATTGATATAGATGGCAGGCAATATACTCCACAGGAGATCTCTGCCATGATCCTTCAAAAAATGAAGAAGACGGCCGAAGACTATCTTGGCCATGAAGTAAATGAAGCTGTAATAACAGTTCCGGCCTACTTTAATGATGCCCAGAGACAAGCAACTAAAGAAGCGGGAGAAATTGCCGGATTGACAGTAAGAAGGATTATCAACGAACCAACAGCAGCAGCTCTTGCCTATGGCCTTGATAAAAAAAGCATTGACCAGAAGATTGCTGTATTTGACCTTGGTGGTGGAACTTTTGATATTTCAATCCTCGAATTGGGAGATGGTGTTTTTGAAGTGAAATCTACCAATGGGGATACTCACCTGGGTGGTGATGATTTTGATAAAGTGATAATGGATTGGCTGGCTGATGAGTTCAAAAAAGATGAGGCGATTGACTTGCGTAAAGACCCTATGAGCTGGCAGCGTTTAAAAGAAGCTGCTGAAAAAGCTAAAATCGAATTATCCTCTTCAAGTGAAACTGAGATTAACCTGCCATATGTTACTGCGGTAGATGGGGTACCTAAGCACGTTGTAAAAAAGTTAACCCGTGCTAAATTTGAACAGCTTGCGGATGATCTTTTCGCGAGGTGCTTAAAACCATGTGAGCTTGCACTTAAAGATGCAAATATTGAAAAATCAAGTATCAACGAGGTTATTCTTGTTGGCGGTGGTACCAGGATGCCCAAAGTGCAGGAACTGGTAGAGAAATTCTTCGGTAAAAAACCAAGCAAGGGTGTTAACCCTGATGAAGTAGTAGCAATAGGTGCTTGTATACAGGGTGGTGTATTAACCGGTGAAATAAAGGATGTTTTATTGCTTGATGTTACTCCTCTATCATTGGGTATTGAAACCATGGGTGGTGTAATGACCAGGCTGATAGAAAGTAATACAACCATTCCAACTAAAAAGACTGAAGTTTTTTCTACAGCAAGCGATAATCAACCAGGGGTTCAAATCCACATTTTACAGGGTGAAAGACCTTTGGCGAATAATAATAAGAGTCTTGGTACTTTTAATCTTGATGGTATTCCTCCTGCACCCAGAGGATTGCCACAGATCGAAGTGATATTTGATATTGATGCTAATGGCATTCTACATGTAACAGCAAAAGATAAAGGAACCGGGAAATCACATAATATAAGGATAGAAGCAGGTAGTGGTTTAAGCAAGGAGGAAATTGAAAAAATGAAATCCGAAGCCAAGGCCAACGAATCAAGTGATAAGGAAGCTAAAGAGAAGATTGAAAAGATCAACCAGGCAGATAGCTTAATATTCCAGACAGAAAAGCAGTTGAAGGAGTATGGAGATAAAATTCCAGAAGATAAGAAAGGTCCGATCGAAAGTGCTTTGGCCAAGTTGAAGGAAGCACATAAAATGCAGGACATAGTTGCAATTGATAAAGGTTTGGCTGAATTGAATACTACATGGACTGCTGCCAGTGAAGAATTATACAAAGCATCCCAAGCCGCCGGCCAGCAGGCAGGCCAGCCAGGTGGTGATGGACAACAGCATGGAGGTAATGGACATGAGGGCGCGCAACAACCGGCTGGTGATAATGTAACTGATGCAGAGTTTGAGGAAGTGAAGTAGAGCTGTAGCCTGCTACATCTACCTGCTATATCCGTAACATTATTTTAATTAATTAAAAAGGTTATCCATATGGGTAACCTTTTTTTGTTTCCCTTATATTTGGCAAAACAATTTCATGAGGACGTTAGTTTTGTTAATTATGTGTTGCCTGATATTCGCCTGCAACAATTCCGGAGGCACAAAAGATAAAAGCATTCTTGATACTGTCCCAACAAATGAAGAAATACCTGGTGTTCCTCCAAAAAAAGTAACTGGATCATTTGCCGGGGAATTTCCTTGCAGCAATTGTAGTGGCATAGAAGTTTTATTGAAACTAACAGATACGAGTTTTTCGGAATTGCAGAATTTTAAAGAGGCGAAAGATAAAGCGCATAGTATTGCAGTCGAATCGGGCCGCTGCATCCAGGACAGTGGTATAATAAAATTATTTGGCAAGAAAGATACAAGAGAAACTTATAGAATTATAAACCGCGATTCGATACAATTGGTACCGGTAGAGGCTGGGGGTAAGAAAATGAAGAAGAATTATTACCTGGTTAGGCGGGGTAAGTAGAAAACATTGTGTATTCCTTACATTTCAATTTAAAGAGGCTAAATTCGCGCATCAACCTTTTTTGCTAATGACCATTCACTTTTATATTCGCTATCATACCACTTTTGGACAAAGACTATTTGTATCGGGGAATACTGAGCAGTTAGGAAATGATGATCTTTCCAGGGCATTTGCCATGTCATACCATGGAGAATTCTGGTATGGTTCCATTGAGACAGATGATATTACTGATATAGTTGAAATTAATTACCGTTACATTTTACGGGAAGATGGGCTGGAAGTTATTGATGGTGAAGAAGAAAGGGTTATTGTACTTTCTGAGAAGATTGAAGAATTATCATTAATTGATACCTGGAACTTTGCTGGAAATCCTGAAAATAGTTTTTTCACCAAGCCATTCAGACAGGTATTATTGCCAAAACCTTCAAGGAGTGTAAACAGAAGGAAGCCGATTGTTACTACTCATGAACTTCGGGTAAAAGCGTCCTTATTGAAAGCAGATGAAACCATTTGCATTACCGGCTCCGGAAAAACCTTGAATAATTGGGATAGTACCAAACCTTTACTGCTTACAAAAAAAGATTCGTGGTTTACAATACCATTGAATTTATCCAAAGACCATCTTCCTGTTTATTATAAATATGGGGTATATAACACAAAGGAAAAAAAGTTTGTAGAATTTGAATTTGGAAAAAATCGATTCATTGACAAGGATGGTGAAAATAAAAAACTGATCATTACTCATGATGGATTTGTTCAACTCAGCAGGCCATATTGGAAAGGAGCAGGGATAGCCATACCTGTTTTCAGTCTTAGAAGTAATAATAGTTTTGGTGTGGGTGAGTTTAATGATATCAGGTTACTTGTAGATTGGGCAAAACTAGCGGCTTTACATTTGATACAAATCCTGCCGGTAAATGACACTACTTCAACAAATTCGTGGCAGGACTCATATCCATATTCTGCGATATCAGCGTTTGCATTACATCCAATATATATTAACCTGGAATCAGTTGCGGGCGAAAAACATAAAGCCCTTGTAACTCCATTAAAGAAAAAACAAAAAAATCTTAACAAGCTGCCCGAAGTGGATTATGAGCAGGTGATGAAATTCAAGCTTTCAATATTGCGGGAACTTTTCGAAGCACAGAGAGAGTCATTCGTGAATGATAAAGATTACTTTGAATTTTTTGATTTAAACCGCGATTGGCTTGTCCCTTATGCAGCATTTTGTTATCTGCGTGACAAGTATAAAACTGCTGATTTTTCCAGGTGGAAGATTCATAGTGTATTCAATGATGATGCGATACAAAGATTTGTTTCGCCAACGCAAAAACATTATGATGAGATACTGTTTCAGTATTTTATGCAGTATCACCTGCATCTTCAGTTGCGTGCTGCAAGTGAATATGCACATAAAAATGGGGTTATTTTAAAGGGTGATATCCCGATAGGTATTTCCAGGAATAGCGTGGATGCGTGGAAAGCCCCGCAATTCTATCACATGGATCAGCAGGCCGGTGCTCCACCTGATGATTTTGCTGTTAAAGGACAAAACTGGGGATTCCCGACATACAACTGGAAAAAAATGCGGGAGGATGGCTATTCCTGGTGGAGACAGCGATTTGAACAAATGAGTAATTATTTTGACGCTTTCAGGATTGATCACATCCTTGGTTTTTTCAGAATATGGAGCATACCACTAAACGCAATTGAAGGTATCCTGGGGAAATTTGATCCTGCAATCTCCGTTCATATATCCGAGTTTAATAGCCGTGGAATATGGTTCGAACATGATCGCTATTGTAAACCTTTTATTACAGACTACATCCTGGAGGCAGAGTTAGGTGACCAGGTTGATTTTGTAAAAGAAAATTTTCTGGATACAATTGATGAACAAGGTAGGTACCAATTCAAACCAGGATTCAATACCCAAAGAAAGATAGAAGAGCATATTGCTGAGATGGCAGACGATGGCAGTTACATCAGGCAAGGATTGTTCAATCTTTTATCAAATGTTATTCTTATTGAAGAGAAAGGTTCCCAGGATCAGCAATATCATTTTCGTATTGCGATGGATCAAACTTCTTCTTTCAAGGATCTTGATGCCCAGACACAACAGCAATTACAATACCTATATGTTAATTACTTTTTCAGCAGACAGGAAGATTTATGGAAAAAAGAAGCATTACAAAAACTGCCTGGTTTAAAGCATAGCACCAACATGCTTATTTGTGGTGAAGACCTGGGCATGGTGCCTGCCTGTGTTCCAGAGGTGATGCAAAAACTTGCTATTCTAAGCCTTGAAATACAACGAATGCCAAAAGATCCAACAGTAGAATTCTTTCATCCAAAAAATGCACCTTACCTGTCAGTCGTTACTCCTTCAACTCATGATATGAGTACAATCCGGGGCTGGTGGGAAGAAGACCGGGCAAAAACTCAAAGATTTTATAATAGCATAATGGGCCATTCTGGGGAAGCCCCCTTCTTTTGTGAACCATGGGTTAATAGAGAAATAGTTATTCAACATCTTTATTCGCCGGCCATGTGGAGCATTTTTCAAATGCAGGACCTCCTGGGAATGAGTAATTCGCTTAAGAGAGAGAATCCGAATGAAGAAAGGATTAACCAACCAGCAGATCCAAAACATTATTGGAGATATCGCATCCATCTAACATTGGAAACCCTTATCAAAGAAAAAACATTTAATGAAGAAGTAAGGTCAATAATTACTTCAAGTGGAAGGGGGAATAACTATTCAAGCCATATCAGGATATGAACATTCGATATAAGGAATACAATCTTCCCTTTAAACATCCCTTCACCATTTCCCGTGGTACTAAAACACATCAGCCTTCATTGGTTGTTGAGCTTGAGTATTTTGGAATTAAAGGATATGGCGAAGCGCCGGCAATAAGTTATTATCATATCCCTGTAGAGAAAATGATAGAGGATATAGAAGCTAAGCGTTCATTCCTTGAAAAATTCTCCTTTACCGATCCGGAAAGGTTTTGGCACTACCTGCATCATTTATTTCCATCAAACTCATTTTTAGTTTGTGCCCTGGATTTGGCAGGCTGGGATATTTTTGG
>JADGPY010000400.1 GCA_017882205.1 Chitinophagaceae bacterium | reverse complement strand
TATGAGCTTGACGGGAAGGCTGCGCTGGATATATATAAGATGTACCTGGGAGAATATGCCAGTGAATTGCCTGGTTCAGGATTGTTGTTTCCATTAAGCATTCGCACCGCTAATTCAGATGAATTGATTGTGAGAACCATTCTTGGCGTAAATGAAGAGGAAAAGAGCCTGACTTTCGCGGGAAACATGCCCGAAGGGGCATATGCCCAGTTAATGAAAGCCAATTTTGACAGGCTGATTGAAGGAGCTTCCAGTGCTGCACAGTATAGTATCCATGGAGATATAAAAAAACCTGATCTCGCTATCCTGATCAGTTGTGTAGGAAGAAAGCTTGTATTAAACCAACGGATCGAAGAGGAAGTAGAAGTAGTTAGAGCTGTATATGGAGATAATACTGCCATAACAGGATTTTATTCTTATGGCGAAATTTCTCCTCCCTTTAATTTTATGCAGTGCGAATTGCATAATCAAACAATGACCATCACAACCCTTTCCGAACAATGAATAAATTATTAGAGCGGCAGCTCCAGAAACATTTTGGCGAGGCATCGCAAGTGCCTGAGGATTGTATTAAACTGCTCAACATTATCAGCGAGTCATACGATCATTATGAAAGAGACCGGAAGATGCTGGAGCGCTCTATAGAACTAAGCTCAATAGAAATGATTGAGCTGAACTCAGCACTTAAAAAAGAAAAGGAAGATCTAAAAAAGGCGCATAAAGAGCTGGAAACATTGTTTGAAACCATTGAAGAAGTATTATTTTCAATTGACCTGGTCACGTACCGGGTTATTCAAATGTCGGCTGCATGTGAAAAGGTATATGGCCATACTCCCCGGGAATTTATGGCAGATACCGCCCTCTGGATAAAACTTATTCATCCCGATGATAAAAATGTTATTGAAGGAAATGACAAACAACTCAGGGAAGGCAAAACAGTTATGAATCGATACCGTATCATTCACAAAAACACCGGAATTCGCTGGATAGAAGCAAAAATAATTCCTACTCTGGATAAAGACGGGATCCTGACAAGGTTAGATGGTATAACCAAAGATATTACTGAAAAGAAGCTGGTTGAAGAGTCCCTGCAACAATCAGAGGCTAACCTGCGTTCGGTCTTTGACAATACAGATACCGGCTATCTTTTAATTGATGCTAATTTTAAGCTCATTTCTTTCAATGGACAGGCGAAAAAATTTGCTGAACAGGATCTTCACCAGGTTTTAGCAAAAGGAGGTTATATGATGGATTATTTCGCGCCCGAAAGAAAGCTCCTTATAAAGAAAATGATGGAAGATACCCTGCGGGGTATTAATTGCAGTTATGAATTAAATTATCCCCAACCCGATGGTTCAGCAAGATGGTATTATGTAAAGTTGTTTGGTGTCCCTGATAAAGATGGAAACTTTTTTTCATTAACGATGTCTGTTACCGAGATTACAGAAAGGAAGCTGGCTGAAGGTAAACTTACCCGGTTAAATGCAGCCCTTGAGAAAAGAGCGGAGGAACTGGTTGTTTCCAATGAGGAACTGGAAAGATTTGCTTATGTGGCTTCACACGACCTTCAGGAACCTTTAAGAATGGTAAGCAGTTTCTTACAATTACTTCAAAAGAAATACAATCAGCAGCTAGATGAGGAGGCGCAGAAATATGTAAATTTTGCATTGGGTGGCGCCGACAGAATGAAAACATTAATACTTGACCTGCTGGAATTTTCACGAATAACTACCGTTAAAAAAGAACATGCTACTGTCAACTTAAATGAAGTGGCCAAAAAAACGCTTCACATTTTACGTACCAGCATAGACGAATGCAATGCAGCCATAATTGTTGCGGGGCTTCCTGAAGTATATGGCGATGAATCGCAGCTTATGCAATTATTTCAAAATCTTACCACTAATGCCTTAAAGTACAGGAGTAACGTAAGCCCGGTTATAGAATGGGGATTTACTGAAAATAAACACGAATGGGAATTTTTTGTAAGTGATAATGGGATAGGAATTGAGGCGAAGCATTTTGAGAAGATCTTTATTATTTTTCAAAGATTACATACCCGCTCAGAATACTCCGGAACAGGCATTGGCCTGGCCATCTGTAAAAAGATTGTTGAATTGCACGGAGGAAAAATATGGGTCGAATCATCAAAAGAAAAAGGAAGCACCTTCTATTTCACTATATCCAGGTCTAAACAATGCATACCAAAACCAGCCAATTCTAACCTAGAAAAAAACTAAAATGAATCAATCGAACAAAGGGTATTCAGTGTTAATTATTGAAGACAATCCCGGAGACCAATTATTGCTACAGGAAAGCTTGAAGAGTACGAATCTGATAATAGATCAAATCACTATAGCAGATACGATTGCAGAAGCAATGCACCTTTTACAACAGGATACTTTTTCGATCATTTTTTTAGATCTTTTTTTACCCGATAGTACAGGGCTGGAAACATTCGGGCAACTGATAAAATTAACTTCTAAAATTCCGGTTATTATTTCTTCGGGGTTATCCGATACCAGCATCGCAGTAAAAGCCATTTCGATGGGAGCACAGGATTTTCTCATAAAAGGCGATTATACAAATACGTTGCTGGAAAAGGCTATCAGATATGGCATTGAGCGTAAGTATACAGCACTGTTAATAAAATCTTCAGAAGAAATACTTGCCGACGAAAGAATAAAAAAACAACAGGAAATAACCGCCGCTGTAATAATGGCCCAGGAGCAGGAACGTTCTTCTCTTGGAAAAGAGTTGCACGATAATATTAACCAGATCCTCGCCACTGTAAAACTTTACCTCGATTGCGTATTATCTGATGAGGTTCCAAGGATAAGCCTTGTAAAAGAGAGTAAGGATTTAGTTAAGGATGCTATGGATGAGATCAGGAAACTGTCAAAAACATTACTTCCACCGTCATTAGGTGAAGTTGGGTTACAGGAGGCTTTAAATGATGTAATAGATAAAATTACACTGGCGAGTGATAGTATACATTTCCAGGTAGATTGGCAAATACCAAATGAAAATACACTTAGTGAGAAATTAAAACTATGCATTTACAGAATTACGCAGGAGCAGTTGAATAATATATTTAAACATGCAAAGGCTTCTAATATCATCATCACGATACAACAGGAAGGAGAAATTTTGCGGCTCAGTATTAAAGATGACGGTGTTGGATTTGATGCTGCTAAAAAAAGAAATGGCGTAGGCTTACAAAATATCACGAGCAGGGCAGAATTACTAACCGGCACTGTTTTAATTAAAACCAGTCCCGGGGCAGGATGCGAATTAATAATAGATTTTATTTGTAAAAACAGTGTACCTGGTGCTGTTATCATCAGGGCTTAATTATTTCCTTATAGTACTTATTGCCAATCCCACAATAAGATTAATTATTTATCAAAAATATTCACATAGCGATAGCTACCGGTACGGGCTACACGATAAAAAGTTTTTTCATTAAATGCTTATAGCATCCGTATAAAAGAACAGAAAATGTATTTACAAAAAAACCCGCATTACTGCGGGCTTATTAATTTAATTCCAGGGGTTGATCTTACACCGGATAAGTGGATACGTATTGGTTGTTTTCTTTGAGTTATTGGTAATCGAAGGTATCGGATAAAGAAAAAAGAAGTTGACTGATATCAGATTTAGTAATTTTTCTATTGGATAGTTGGATATGGCTCTTTTCGAAGGATTTGGATATTTTGATTAATGTTCTTAAACATCAATCAACTTCTGGTACAAAGATATACCGCCTGTGCCTCTTGCACCAGAGCAGTACTGCCCGATTATGCAGGTATTGAAATTACGGTAGCTGTAGTATAAAATACGAGTAGCAGTCTTCAGAAACTACGCATATCTTCAAGATAAGTATCATTGTCTTTATCTAAACAGTAATAATTATACATGGCTGTCAGCATCAAACCATGAACTTTTATCAGAGAATTCTCAGGATTATAGTATCTCAAAATAGGGCTTATTGTAAACCACCGGCATACAATAGCGCCTCCCGGACAAAACCAGTACCAAAAAAATTGCCTACGCCTTAAAATTAACTTTACCAAAAGGCAATTGCCTGATGCGTTTGCCGCTTGCAGCAAATATGGCATTAGCCACTGCCGGCGCTATCGGAGGCATTCCCGGTTCACCAATACCACCCATTTTCCCAATGCCTTCCACAATGTGTACATCAATTTCAGCCGGTGATTCATTTAACCGAAGCAACCGGTACTTATTAAAGTTCGTTTCCTGCACCACACCACTTTTAAAAGTTATGGCGCCATAAAATGCCGCCGATAATCCAAAATTGATACAGCTTTCCATTTGGGCTTTCACGCCATCGGGGTTTACAGCAAGGCCGCAATCAATAGCACAGGTTACTTTGTGCACTTTTGCCAACCCGTTTTCATCCAGCGACACTTCAGCCACTTCAGCCGCATAGCTTCCAAAACTTTCATGTGTAGCCACTCCATGGTAGTGGCCCTTTGGAAGTGGTTTGCCCCAACCCGCTTTTTCTGCCGCCTTATTCAATACTCCCAGATTTCTTTCTTTGCCTTTCAGCAACATTCTCCTGTATTCCACAGGATCTTTACCTGCATGATGCGCCATTTCATCCACCAGGGTTTCCATCACAAAAGCGGTGTGTGAGTTGCCCACAGACCTAAAATACAACACCGGGATATTTATTTTCGGTGAATGCAGGCCTACGTAATAATTGGGTATCGCAGCTAAGTACGGAGAATCTGAAATACCTTCAGTAGAGGCCCCGCCATTATCCATCACAATCGTTTGGCCAACAGAAATATTATGAAAAGCCAATGGCATACCGCTGGCATCCATGCCAACAGTAACCCGGTGAAGAAATGAAGGCCTGTAATAGGTAGCCTGTGTATCATCCTCCCTTGTCCAAATCATTTTAATGGGCTTGCCGGAAGCTTTCACGATATAAGCAGCTTCGCTTGTATAGTCGGTATCCGGATTTCCCCTTCTGCCAAAGCCACCGCCCAAAAACATCGTGTGTACTTTAACGTTATCCTGTTTCAGTCCCAATATTTTTGCTGCAGCTGCCTGTTCAAATCCCGGTGCCTGGGTACCCGTCCATATATCGCAGGTATCGCCCTCCACTTTAATGGT
>JADGPY010000399.1 GCA_017882205.1 Chitinophagaceae bacterium | reverse complement strand
GGGGCGACTGCTCATCTATCTCTGATCGCTTGTTTCTGAGCGAGTTGCTTCTCAATCTTTGAGAATAATTGATCAGCCTCAAATGGCTTGAGTATAAAATCATCCGCCCCATATTTAGATATGCTATCATATACTTCATCATGACCTGACAACATGATCACTGGTATGTGTTTGGAAGAGGGGTGAAACTTTAATTGTTTGCAGATTACGCGGCCATCATAGCCGGTTAGGAAAACATCCAATAGAATGATATCAGGCTCAAAGCTGCGTATTCTTTGGAAGATATCTTCAGATTTAATAATACTGGCCACTTCAAATTTTGATCTCAGAAGTAGAAAAAGCATGGCACTGATATCTTCATCATCATCTATAACAAGGAGTTTTTGCATGGTACACTAATATAAGAAGAAATTTTTATGATACAGTAAGTTCTTCATAAGCAGCCTGCAAGCCTCTTTCTATTCCGTCACCCTTCCATTCCTTTAATCCCGGAATAGATTTTTCTTTAAGTATTTCCTCTTTTGATTTGCCTGATCTGATTTCTTTATCCACAAATCGAAGCAATTTTGAAAGATAATGTTGCATTGCCGACAGATCATCTTTGTTCCCAGTTACCTGATCAGGATCGTATGCATGTCCAAAGACAAACATCGTTCCATTATCAAAAGTATTTTTAGCTTTCTCGAGCACTTCGATCCAGCTACTAATATTTGCCCCCGCACTACGATCAACAAATGCATACCTGCGGTTAAAAATCAGGTCCCCCATGTGGGCAATGTTTGCATGCTGAAAATGAATGATCGCATCACCATTTGTATGAGCTGCTCCAAAATAATGAGCCTTTATTTTCTCTCCACCGATTTTAGTTTTCCAGGTACTGTTAAATGTAGTATCAGCAAATAATTGTTTGTCTACATTTTTTTGTTGTTCGGCAACCCGCATGTGATTGGTCAAACAATTTTCATGGCCGATTACATTCTGTACTAAACCTTTAAATTCAATATTTCCAGAAGTATGATCAGTATGATGATGAGTATTGATCAGGAGTTTAAATGGATTTTCACTTCGTTTCTTCAGTTCTGCAATGAGGTGTTTAGCTTGTTCAGGAAATTCTGCATCCACTACAATAATTCCTTCATTCGAAAGAAAGAATGCAATAGTGCCTCCTTTTTCTGTAAAAATACCGATTTGATCTGTTAACATTTTAATCTTCCATGGATCAGTAAAGAAATGGGCCATCAAGCTCGAATTAGCAATGGTTAATGCGCCTGCAGTAAGCATTGAGGTCTGAATAAATTGGCGACGATGCATAATAATTATTTTGGATGTTAAGGTATGAAAAATGATCACTATTAAGTACATCAATACTCCATTTTTCGTAAACCTGGAGCTTTGAACCATGTTGTTAGTACCACTAAAAGTGTCATGCCCCCTCCAAAGACAACTGAGGAAACGACGCCCATGAGTCGGGCAGCCAATCCACTTTCAAATTGGCCAAGTTCATTACTTGAATTTATAAACATGGAATTTACACTCATCACCCTTCCCCGCATATTGTCTGGGGTTTTCAATTGCATGATGGTTCCCCGAATCACGACAGAGACGCCATCTACCATCCCCCCAATGCACAAAGCCAGAAATGAGAGCCAAAATACTTTTGATAATGCAAAAATTATGATGCATGTACCAAAACCTGCGACAGCAAACATTAGTGTGCGTCCTTGCTTACGACGCAGGGGGAATATTGTTAGCAGGATCACTATACAGATAGACCCAAGATCTGAAGCGCCGTTCAAAAAACCGAATCCCTCTGGGCCTGCTTTTAAGATATCGCGGGCGTATACCGGAACCATCGCCACTGCACCTCCAAATAATACAGCAAAAAGGTCAAGTGAAATAGCACCCAACAGTTCTTTAGTTTTGAAAACAAAGTTTATCCCTTCCTTAACGCTATCCCAGGTTTTCTTTTCGCCACGTTCGTTCAGAGGTGGTTTTTTCTTTAGTCTATAAAGAAAAAAAAACGCAATAATAATTAGTGATGACACCACTCTCAATGTGCCAGATATACCTATCAAAGCTATTAGAAGACCTCCTAATGCATGACCAGTGACTGATGCAGAGAGCCATGTTCCCTGGTTCCAGGTGGTGGCATTTTGTAAATTGTGCCTTGGAACTATATAGGCAATAAGCACACTGAAAGTAGGACCAGCAAATGACCGGATAATGCCAGTTATAAAAAAGACTGAGTAAATACAGATCGCTATCCAGTGATTGCTTAGATGATCCGAAGTATAAGTTGATGATAAAAACAATAAAACCAGCACTGCAATTAAGTATAGAAAAACCGCAATCAGAAGGAGTTTTCTTTTTTCACTGAGGTCGATTACATGACCGGCGTATAATGCCATTGAAAGAGCGGGAACAACTTCGGATAAGCCGATGAGTCCAATTGCGAAAGGATCATTTGTCAGGTTATAGATCCACCAGCCAACCAGGGTGCCCATCATCCTTAACCCCATAATGAACGTGAAACGTCCTGCCATAAGGTTACGATATTCGGCTATTTTTATTGATGCAAAAGGGTCAGTTCTTATCATCATTTATGGCGTACTATGGGAGGTTCAGGTAGTGCTGGCCTTCGTCATATTCCTTTTCCAGCGCATCAATTACAACTTTTAAGTGTTCCTCATTACCTAAGAAATCTGCCTTTGATGCATCAATGATTAAGGTCTTAATATTATGTTGTTTTATGTATTGCGTATATGTTTCCTGTAAAGTGAAAAGATATTCCGGATCAATGCCCATTTCGTAAGAACGGTTACGTTTTTTAATATTATCCTTTAATTTATTTACCGGAGCATGTAAGTAAACAAGTAGGTCCGGTTGAATAAGTTGGGGATTAATAATGTCGAATAACTTTTGGTACAATAAAAATTCCTCTTCAGGCAGATTCACCTTCGCAAATAGCAGGCATTTTGTGAACAAGTAATCTGAAATGGTAATGTTTTGAAACATATCCTTGGTCTGAAGCAAATCTTTAAGTTGCTTATACCGTTCAGCCATAAAGAATAATTCAAGGGGGAAGGCATACTGCCGTTGATTTTCGTAAAACTTTGGTAGGAAAGGATTATCTGCAAATTCTTCCAGGATAAGCCTTGCATTAAAATGTTTGCTTAAAAGGTGCGCTAGTGTTGTCTTACCTACACCAATATTCCCTTCTATAGTAATAAAATTATATTTCATCTCTGGATAAGTGCTCTAAGAGTTGTAAAAGTAAGAATTTAAAGATAAGGTGATAATAGATAGCCAGAAGCTGCTAGACGGTATCCCTGATCATCTTTACCTCAAGTTGGTCCTTGCAAGCTGTTAACACAGATTTAATCGTTTTATTTAATACTGGATGAATAAAGGAGGAAGAAATTTCATTTAATGGCATCAAAACAAATCGCCTGTTTTGAATTTCAGGATGTGGAATGATAAGGCCTGGAATATTTAAAATTATATTATTATAAAATAAAATATCGATGTCAATTATACGCG
>JADGPY010000398.1 GCA_017882205.1 Chitinophagaceae bacterium | reverse complement strand
CGGCACGGCACCAAAATGGTTAGAAACATTTAAATATAAAGGCCCTTCTGATAACAGGGTTAGAAAATATTTGGTAGCAGAAGACGAAGCTAGCCTCTTATACATGGCAACTTTAGGTTGTATTGAAATGAATCCCTGGCACAGCAAAGTCGAAACAGAAGATTATCCCGATTGGTGCATCATAGACTTAGACCCTGCTGAAAATACTTTTAATCAGGTTATAGAAGCAGCAAAAGTGACCAAAGACATCTTGGAAAGCATGGGTGTAACATGCTATCCTAAAACAAGCGGTTCAACAGGTATACATGTTTACATTCCGTTGAGTGCAAAATATACCTATGAACAATCGAAAGAATTTGCTCGGGTAATTGCAACCTTAGTGCAACGTGAAATTCCTGAATATACCAGCATCGAAAGAATTGTAAATGCACGCGGTGGTAAAATGTACATTGACTTTTTACAAAATCGTCCGCAGGCAACAATTGCTGCACCATACTCTTTACGGCCAAAACCCGGTGCAACTGTTTCCATGCCTTTGCATTGGGACGAAGTTAAAAAAGGTTTAAAGATGAGTGATTTCACAATTTTTAACGCTATTGCCAGAATAAAAAACGAGGGCGATATTTTCAAACCTGTCCTTGGTAAAGGAATTAATTTAGAAAAAGTAATTAAACAATATAATAAACAATAACATGCCATATAAAAGTGAAGCTCAACGTAAATTCTTTCACGCCAATAAAAAAAATTAGAAAAACAAGGCGTAGATGTAAAAGAATGGGATAAAGAAAGTAAAGATTTAAAGTTGCCGAAAAATGTTAAGAAGTTATGATTAACAAAAGAAAAAAATCCTTTTTGTACAATAACAGTTTAAGTATTACTTTTCTCGTATTGGCCGTTATTACCATAGGTGGGCAGGTGCTTACAGGCTTGCACCAGTACAACTATTTTTTAAGCGAGCACCATCAAAATCCGATTGGTATTTTGCAATATTTAAAGAGCGGGCATTTTATTGAGGCAACATTTGAAAATTGGGAAAGTGAATTTCTTCAAATGGCATTGTTTATTTGGCTCACTGTTTTCTTGCGGCAAAAAGGTTCATCTGAATCCAAGCAGCTTTCAGGAAAAGAAGATGTTGACAGACAGCCTGAAAAACATCCTGATACTCCGTGGCCAGTAAGAAAAGGTGGTATTATTCTTTCTGTTTACAAACACTCGCTTTCCCTTTCATTGTTGCTTTTATTTATCGCTTCATTTTTATTGCACTGGTATGGCAGCAATAAAGATTTTAATGAACAGCAAATTTTAGAAGGCAAATCAACTGAAACTATGATTACATATGTAAGCAACAGCAGGCTATGGTTTGAATCCTTTCAAAACTGGCAAAGCGAATTTTTATCAGTCTTTGCGATTATATTCTTATCCATTTATTTAAGAGAATTTGGTTCCCCGCAATCAAAACCTGTGGATGCACCGCATTCAGAAACAGGAGAATAAAATACTCAAAACAATATTTAAAGAATAGAAGTTTATAACATACTAAAAACAAAAAATCATGCGCTCAATTTGGACAGGCTCAATCAGTTTCGGGTTAATTAATATTCCGGTAAAAATATTCTCAGCAGTTCAGGAAAGTTCTCTTGATCTGGACATGCTGGACAGCAAAGACCATTCTAACATTAAATATATGCGTGTTAATGAATCAACGGGAAAGGAAGTTGCTTATGAAAATATTGTTAAAGGATATAAGATGGATAGTGGGTATGTAATTTTAGAGGATGAAGATTTTGAAGCAGCCGATGCTGTAAAAACCAAGACTATTGAAATTATAAATTTTGTTAATGAACAGGAAATTGACAGCATTTATTATGAACAGCCATACTATCTCCAACCAGAAATACCGGCAATGAAGGCCTACGCTTTATTACGTGACGCTTTACAATTAGCAGGCAAGGTTGGAGTTACAACTTTTGTGTTGAGGAATAAAGAGGGATTGGCAATTCTCAAGCCATATAAAAACGTAATTGTTCTAAATCGTATTCGTTTTTCACAGGAAATAAGAGAACCTGCTGAATTAAAATTACCGCCCGTTTCAAAAACTAAGACGAAAGAAATGGATATGGCGAATAAATTAGTTGCCCAGCTAACAGAAAAATTTAACATTGGAAATTATAAGGACACTTATACCGCCAAACTTTTAAAAATTATTAAAGAGAAATCCAAGGGTAAAAAAATCTCAGTTCCTAAAATGAAAGTAGTTTACAAGCAAAGTGACAATTTAATGGATATGCTTAAAGCAAGTTTAAATACTAAAAAAAGTAAATCAGCTTAGTAAAATGGCCCAACGTTATCGGAAGCGGTTTCTCCTCGTTCAATTGCGCACCTTTTTAAAAAACCTGTTCAAATTACCGGTTTCTAATGTAGCTGAACGTAATTCAATATACATATCGGGGCGAATAAGGTAATACCCGGTATTAGTAATCCCCAGACTCTTGTAAATTTTATCTGTTCCGGACAGGTGTTTTAACACGATAGCTCTCAGTTTATACTTCTCAGAGATTGATTTTATTTCAGGTGTTAACTCCTCTGCAAGCACTAATAGAGTAAATCCGGAAGCATTTAGAATTTGGTGGCTGTTTGTATTTATGTTGTCATAAATAAAATCCACGTAAGGGAGTCGATAACCTGGCTTTAGAGCTCCACATAAAAATAATTTTTCAGAATCTTTGTATGAAGCAAAAGCCTGTTTATAATGAATGTCAATCTGGGAAATGGATTTAAAAAACCTCAGTCGCAATTTTTCTTTATTTTCCAGTTTTGGGAATATCCTTTTGAAGTACACTTTCAGAGCAAATGTTCTGAAAAGCTTTACAGCGATATTTGTACTTGTCACCAATCTAAAAATCGCATCAGCATATCGCGCAAATCCTTTTGTTATACCAAGCCGTTCTGTTGAGTAGGAATCGAGAAGTTCCGGTTTTGCTTTTTGTTTTAGTACAAAAGCAAGTTTCCAGGCCAGATTGTGCGCATCCTGAAGTCCAGCATTCATCCCCTGTGCTCCAACCGGTGTGTTGACATGTGCCGAATCACCCGCTAAAAAACAGTTTCCAATCCGAATGGTAAGCGCATACTTTTGTTGCGAATGTGAAACTGAAAACCATTCGGTATCGTGCAGCTTAAAATTCATGTTGTTCCAGTGTTGAAGTCCTTTTGTAACAGTTTCCAGAGTAATAGTATTTGATTTTTTAACTCTTCCGGGGAAACTGCCATCAACCCGCCACCTTTGGTCTACTAATGGGAAAAAACCGGCAACTGATTTTCTTGAAAAAGCAAAGGAAATTACGCCAGCACTAATCTCTGATATCCCACAATCAAGTATAAAAATCGGTTTTGAGTACGTTATGCCTTTAAAAGGAATATTCAGGAAATTTCTGATCGCGCTCTTACTACCATCAGCGCCGATTAAATATTTTGATGCTATTGTTTGCCCTGACCCACCGGGCATGATAACCTCGGTTGTTATCCCGTTTTGATCTTCTGCAAATCTTTTAAACTGAACATTTCTTTCCACAAAGCAACCACGCTCTTCGAGGAATTTCAGCAATAGTTTCTCTGTTTTCGATTGTTCGAGCATCAGCAGAAAAGGAAATTGAGATAGGTTCCCTCCGATATCTTTTATTGAAGTGCCTGCTATTTTTTTCCCGTTATAGAGAATATCAATTCTATCGGCTATGATTCCCTGGTTTATTGCTTCCCTTGCAATTCCCAACTGTTGAAAGATCTCAATTGTCCGGGCTTGCACAATAAGTGCTCCTGAATTTTGGGAAGAAGTGGTATTTTTATCAATAATATGAAACGAAACCTGGTGAAAAGCTAACTGGCAGGCCATCATCAGGCCTGTCGGTCCGGCACCAACAATCAGGACTTCGGTTGTATCATGTGGAGATTGCTCCATAGTTACTTGTGTTTCCAATTATAAGAAAGCGAAATAGTCGATTTTTTTGAATTATATAGTCTTTGATGTTTGCCTTTTCGAGCAGATGTTTTAGTTCACTGACTTTAAACGCCCGAAGGACAGAGACCGGGCCATCATTTTTTGCCAGGGTGGTTCCCTTTAATAAGCGCGTAAAAAACCATGCACAATAATATGCCATCCATTTTCGCTGCAAGTCGTTTATTACAAATCCAATTGTGACTTTTTCGCTGAAATAAGTAAACAGTTTTATTAGTTCATTATCGTTTAAATGATGGCAAAACAAGGAACAATGAACAATATCAACGGATATATTCCGATCAAGAAATTCCTGGTAATCTGAGGTAATGCCGGTGATTTCCGGATATGTACTGCATTGTTTTCCTAAATACTCAATTACATCGGCATTCATATCAACACCTGTTAACTTAACATTGAAATTGTTTTTCCTGGCCCAATCAGCAATGGCCCGTAACGAATCGCCGCTTCCGCATCCAAGATCAACGATATGATAGATTTTGGAGTGATCCGTTACTAATTGTTTTAAGCCTTTCAACGTAATGACATGCCCGCCGGTGGTTCTATTCAAAATATCAAGCTCTCTAAGGTTTTTGAAAAGTAAATCCTGCTGAATGTTAGTTTCATCAAGCAATTCTTTTTCATTGGAGCGGTAATTGAATTTTGTACTCATCCGTATACTTCTGTTTTAAAGGATGGATACAACTACATGGTTGTTACTTAGCTGGGAATCTAACTTCGTTGCTTTTGCAATTTCATTTTTGGAGATTATTGTACTCATTGCTAAAACCAGGTATAATAATTGTTTAAAATCAGTAACAGAAAGTACAGATTCATGCATGCTGATGTAAGCAGGTTCATTGTCATGGTATTCTCAAAATTTGCATTATCCGTGTTCTTTCGGACTTTGGCAAACCAAACCGACAAATCAATAATCACAGGCAACATCAGTAATATAAACAACAATACTGCTATCTGCTGATGCTTCAGGTTGAAATAGTAGCAGAGGAATACGGTTGCAACTGAAAATAATATCGCGGAAAAAATAAAGGTTCCGTTGTATCCGAGTTTATAACTTATGCTTGTTACACCGTCTTTTTTATCTGCTTCGTGTTGATAAATCTGTGTGAGCGGATAAACACTGCCAATAAAAAAACTTGCCACACTCATACATATGATGTTATCGAGTGTGAAAAAGTTTACAAATGAAAACGTGAAAATTGCTGATGAAGCCATCAAATAGACGAAAGCTCCCTGGAAAAGAAACACCGTTAAAAATCCTATAACCGCATATTGTTTTAATCTCACATTCCGGTAACTGTAAGCCCGTGAAATCAATATGAAAATGAAAACGAAAAGCGAGAAACTATATGAAATTAATAATCCACTCAACACTGCCACAATATCCATAAACAATGTTGCGCGGTACAGATTACGCGAAACTTTTGGGGGATGTTTTAAGCCGCCGATACTTCCTGTATCACGGTCCTGGAAACTATTATAACCGTTGCTGGATGGAAAAACAAACAAGTGTAGAATAAAAAATGCAATTGCCGTTGTACGCCAGTTGATGGTACTTGCCTGGCTTATCGCAAATAAAAAGACAGGCATTAAAAAGAATGAAAATGGGAGCCGCAAATGTTTTACAGTGCTTTTATCAAACCACGACAGGATGAGTATGTTCTTCATTTTTCGCTCTGGGGCCAATCGTTGGGGCTTTTAAATAACTAAGTTAACTCCGATACCATACATATGAATTACATTCTTTTTGAAAAAGATTACATAATTCACACATTTCAGTTTTCGTATCCGGCCCAGATATAATCAGGTTTCATCATGAAATACCACAGGCCGCCTCTGCTCATGATACTTTCTGGGATTTTATCTCACTGATGCCCGAAAGCATGCACATGATTATGTGGGCTATGAGCGACAGGGCTTTGCCCCGTAACTTTCACATGATGGAAGGTTTTGGAGTTCATACATTCCGGTTAATCAATTCGAAAAACGAAAGCTGCTTTGTAAAATTTCATTGGAAACCTGTACTGGGTGTGCATTCAATAGCATGGGATAAAGCGCAGAATATTTCCGAATCATCGTTTCTGGAATCGTGAAGAATTCAGTAAGGTGCCGGCTTAATCTTATTATCATTAATTCTGCATTGATATCTAATATCTATTTTACTTATAATTCTTAACTTTAGGAATAAAAGCTATTTTATTCTAATATTCTAAAATCACCAGTTATGAATCCGACAGATGCTAGTCCACTTGTTGATGGTCTCTTAATGATCCACAAGATCATTTCGCGAGGACTG
>JADGPY010000079.1 GCA_017882205.1 Chitinophagaceae bacterium | reverse complement strand
ATTTTCAGTAAACCATTTGATGGCTTTTACACCATCCTTGATCATAGGTACCTTTACCACTATGTTTTTATGAATGGCTGCAAGTTTCTTTCCCTCTTCAACAATTTTATCAAATTCAGTTGCGATAACCTCGGCGCTAATATCGCCATCAACCATTTCGCAGATGGTTTTATAATGGGCGTTTACAGCATCCTGGCCTTTGATCCCTTCCTTTGCCATCAGGGATGGATTGGTGGTAACACCATCAAGGATTCCTAATTCATTGGCTTCTTTTATCTGGTTGAGATTAGCGGTATCAATAAAAAATTTCATTTTAACTGATTTTGGGGTAAAGGTATTAAGTTTTACCAAAAAAAATGGCAAGTTACTTATATCGCACCGCTCAACCATTTACCCTTGCTATCTTCCGATCCTGGGGGAGTTCAACAGGAGCTGGTCGTATAAGACTTGCCGGTGCAAATATAGGAATTAAAAACTAAAGCCCGGTCTATCGGTTCTGGAATCAATTGTAGAAACACCGATCAATTCATCGGCACGGGCAGTAAAAGATCGATAATAAACAAGTATGGTGTAAGTGTTTTCTGTTTCATAGTAATCCCCGTCAATTTCATAATGATGGTAGGGGTTAGCTCTGTCAACTGCTACGTAAGTATAATTATAATACCCTTCTTTAAGCAATAGTTTTGTTTCATATATTCCTTTCTCAGGATTATATGCCAACTTAAGGCTATCGGTTAGTTTGTAATTGGTTAACTGTCCAAACAGGTAAAGATCTTTGTCGAAATAAGGCTTTCCATTAGGAGGATCAAATTTGAAATGTACAGTACCATAATCGCTTTGCCAGAAAGGGTTAATGCTTTGGGTGGTTTCGATGAGATACATCCCATTCATATCGCGATAATAGGTATACCGCTCCACGTTTCTTGGGATGTCTGGCTTTAAATAAATCTCTGTTGAATTCTTTTTATAATCTGCGCTTTCAACCCGGTCAGATTGTAAACGAAAATCCCGAAGGTCAAGCCATCGCCATTCTTTGCCTCCCGGAAAAACAGAGTTGTCCTCAGTATTATACTCCAGGCTACTTCCCCGTATGAATGTTGGAACAATATTAGCAATAGCATTATCCCAACGGTAGTTTTGAAGTATGATCACTTTTATATCCTGGTTTGCACTAAAAGCATTTACACCATTGATGTTTATACTAAACTGTACCTTTTGATGGGTATGAAAATATTCTGGGGCAAATGGTTGAATGATCTGTGCTTTTATGGTTGATTTATTTTCCAGGACAAGAAGCCTTCGTGTGAAGACCAGCTTTGAAGTATCTCCATCTAAAAATACTTTAAGCAGATAGTTACCAGAACGGGAAGGGATACAATTTCTTTCAGGTAGGATTGCCTGGTAATGTGTATACCTGGTGAATGCCAAAGATGAGTTTCGATAAGTATTGATCCTCATTTGCGTAAATCCTTTCAGGTAATCAAATTCGCTAAGGATTACTGGATTCCAATCATGATCACACAACAGGTAAGTATAATAATAATACTTTATACCTCCTTCAATATCATCGAAATGAAGCTCCACCTGGTCCCCGCCATTTAGGTTAATCAATGGCAGACTTAGCTGATCCCCATAGTTATGAAAACGAATGGTGAGAATATTGCTTTTATATATACTGTCAGGTACCTGTGCAGATGCTGCGGCCGCATAGAAACATGATAATAAGATAATCAAATACTGAAATAGAAATCTTCGCATAGCCATTGAATTCATTTAAAAAAATTAGTTTTACAAGATACCAAATTTATATCTATTGAATGTTTCCTCGTTTATAGCAGGTCGAATCGCTTTTAACAGGCAAAAGACCTTTTCGCGGTTTATTATCAGCCTGGCCATAGCTGCTACTATGATAAGCGTAGCAGTAATGATAGTTGCATTAAGCTTTGTTAACGGTTTCCAAAATGTGATCAGCAACAAGGTCTTTAGCTTTTGGGGACATATTCGCATACAGCAAAGTGTTCTTACACATTCCAGTATCGCAGAAGAATATCCTATTGAGAAAAATGATACAATCGAAAATTATTTGCATTCCCTTCCCCAGGTAAAAAGCGTTGAAAGGTATGCAACAAAGTCAGCCATCATTAAATCGAAGGAAGAAATAGAAAGCGTTTTGCTGAAAGGAGTTGATAGGAGCTTCGATTTTAGCAGGATCAATGATTTCCTGGTAAGTGGCACCTGGGTTTCTTTAAAAGATAGTGGCTACAGTAAAACGATCTGTATTTCGAAGTATACAGCTAACCAATTACAAGTAAATGTGGGTGACAGCGTAGATATTTTTTTTATTCAAAGCGATGGTAGCAAACGTGCAAGAAGGGTGAGAATCGTGGGACTTTTCAAAACAGGGATTGATGAGTATGATCAACATTTTTGTATTGGGGACATTCGTATGATCAGGCGACTGAATGACTGGGATTCTAACCAGATAGGAGGATATGAGATCTTTTTACATGATTACAAGCAGACCGATTCAGTAAATAATATCATTTATAATTCAGAATCCCTGCCTGAAAAGTGGTATAGCAAAACCATTCAGCAGGTATATCCGAATATATTTGACTGGCTTAATCTTCAAAACAGGATAAAGGGAATATTATTATCCATCATGATGATAGTTGCTGTAGTTAACCTGATTACCTGCCTGATCATCCTGGTTCTTGAGCGAACAAGGATGACTGGTATTTTAAAAGCTTTGGGAGCCCGTAACTGGCTGATCCAGAATATCTTCGTCTATAATACAACGCTCATTGCATTTACAGGGATCATTGCAGGCACATTGTTAGGCTTGGGGATTTGCTACCTACAGGAGAAAACAGGCTTTATTAAACTGAATGAGGACGCCTATTATATGAGCGCAGCGCATGCCGATGTTGTGTGGTGGCAGGTGGTAACTATAGATGCAACCACCCTGGCTATCTGTTTTATAATGCTTATTATTCCATCTTTGCTGGTAAGAAAAATACGGCCGGTAAAAGCTATACAATTTAGGTAGGGGTTCTAAGAGGTGAGATATGAGATATTTGCCACAAAAAATCTACTCTATCTAATCGAAGCCAATATTATTCCACATGCAACGGCTGCGTTCAATGATTCTGCTTTGCCCAACCTTGGAATGCTGATCTCGTTTTTTACAAGCTCCAGAATATTATCCCGAATCCCTGTGGACTCATTTCCGATGACAAGCAAACCTTCGGGAACTTTTCCAATAGTGAATACGTTTTTTCCGCCTAACGTAGCGGCATAAACGTGTATAGATTGGTTTGCAAGAATAAAATCATGTACATCCATATAGAATACATTCACTCTTGACAGGCTCCCCATGGAGGCCTGCACTACTTTCGGGTTATAACAATCTACGGAATCCACGCTGCAAATGATATTTTCAACCGCAAACCAATCCGCAATACGAATAATCGTTCCCATATTACCAGGATCACGTATCCCATCAAGGATTATTGATAGTTTTTTTGTAAGAACAGGGGCAACTATTTCTTTTTGAGAAAAGATAGCCAATACATCATGAGGGGTCGCTAACTGTGATATTTTCTCCAACTCGAAGAGTTCAACTGCATGAACTTCCGTAATTTGAGAAAGGTTTATAGTTTTCGCACTTCCCAGCCATTGTTTAGTACTACAAAGAACATGGCATTTGAATTTTTGTGATAGCAGCAGTTCTTCAACTACCTTCGGGCCTTCAGCTATGAATACACCCTTCTCATCCCTTAATTTTTTATGGCCTAAACTTTGAATATATTTGAT
>JADGPY010000078.1 GCA_017882205.1 Chitinophagaceae bacterium | reverse complement strand
CAAAGATCATGAATACAAATGCCATGATAACACAGATGATCGCTGAGAAGTGATGGCGTTTAAACACGGAGTTTAGGAAATCTTCACCATAGTGCCGGACATCCCGCGCCTTTCTAAATCTTAACCGGGTACTAAGATAATAACCAACCTTCATGTCGTAGGTAACATACAATGGTTGTCCATCGCGAGGTGGTGGTAAAATTGGTTCTGGCACATTTGGCAATGGCGTTAGGGTTCTGACTATCCGCCGGTCAGCTGTAAAAAAATAAGCGAAAGAAAATGCGATAAGTACAACAAAGCCCCCTGCAAAACCTGCTGCTGTAAAAATAAACTCAACTATAGGTACCAGTTCCTTCTTAGTTTCATAATTAAATGCTTCAACTCCATAAAAAAGGAGGAAAGCTAATGGTAGAATAAAATTGTTGATACAATATTTAAAAAACGGTTTGGTGGTGGTAGCAAGGAAACGAAAACGATGGCTATGCAGAATAAATGTTGTGATGTTCCAGCTCATAATAAATACACCTATCGCCACCCCAACTGTAGCTGCACTGGCAGCATTTACATTACCTAAATATTCAGGCGCAAGAAAGAGTGCATCTCCTCCATAATTCTTCATGAAATGGCCACCAATAGTGCTGAATAAAATAAACCAAAAAAATAGAAGACTCTGATATCTCTTAAAATGCAGGATAAATAACTGCACAGGGAATGAATAATAAAGATTTCGCAAAAAATTTATCATGATGTTTTAGCTCTAACAAGGTAGATCATCCAAACAATTGCAATTAAAAATAAAATGCCAACAAGTTGATGGGCTACTCCAAAATATACAAGCTCGTTACCCAGCGTCGAACGCAATACGGTTGCTATCCCAAGTACAACTTGTGCAAGAACAAGGGCCAATGGAATCCATCTTGTTTTATCAAGCAAATTATTCCCTTTGAAGCTCCTTGCTTTTAAATACCAAATAATCGTCAACAACAACAAGATATATGCGATACCCCGATGAATAAATTGTACCATGATCTTGTTATCGACCAAATTTCTCCACCAGGGAGATAAACTATTCATCCATTGCGGAACTATGCTTCCATTTATGTCTGGCCATGTTGGCGCTGCTGTAGCTGCCTTAAGTCCGGCCATAAAAGCGCCATACACAAGTTGAATCGTAAGTATAACGATGATGGCTATAATAATATTTTTAAGTGATGCGCTTTCAACCCATCTTTCTTTTGGCACAAGCAAGCTCAACGCAAACCAAAAAGTGTAGCAAAGCAAGACCAAGGCAGCAATAAAATGTGTAGTCAGCTCTATATGCCCTACAAACATTTGTTGAGGTACAAGCCCACTTTTAACCATTATCCAACCAATAGCTGCCTGTAAAACGCCCAATAGAAATAAAATGATCATGGGAATGATCATCCCTTGCTGAATTTTTTTTCGCACCAGGAGATAAATAAATCCTGCAATAAACACCAGTCCAAGCAACCTTGCCCATAACCGGTGAAACCATTCCCAGAAAAAGATGAACTTGAAATCTCTTAAGGAAAAATCAGCATGTATATACCTGAACTGATCAGTGTGCTTATATTTTTCGAACTCTATTTGCCATGCTGCCAGATTAAGTGGAGGCAATGTCCCGGTAATTGGCTTCCATTCGGTTATGGAAAGTCCTGATTCAGTAAGTCTTGTGATTCCTCCCAAAATTATTTGGATGATGATCATTCCCACTCCAATTAAGAGCCAGGTTGCAACAGCCCGTGAATGCTGATGCGAATACGAATTGTGCATGGTGCGAAGTTACAGACGATTTGAGATTAAAGTTTTACTCAATATTCCACGAATGTTAGTAATTACCAACAGCATTGTAATCATTCGTATCTATTTTTGCACCCTCAATGCTTCTTCCTTTTTTTCATAATAAATTCTCAGAAGCTGGTGTAGACGAAGCAGGCCGCGGATGTTTTGCCGGACCAGTATTCGCCGCTGCGGTCATATTACCGAAGAACTTTTATCATCCGGCATTAAACGATTCAAAACAATTGAACAAGGAGGAGCGTGAACTACTTCGGCCTATTATAGAACAGGAATCTATTTCATATGCAGTTGCTAAAGTTGATAATGATGAAATTGATCGCATAAATATCTTACAAGCTTCCTTCAAAGCCATGCATATGGCACTTGGAAAATTAAGCTGCAAGCCCGAACTATTACTTATAGATGGAAATTGTTTTAAAAACTATAAGGATTACCCGCACAGATGTGTCATCAGGGGTGATGGTATGTATTCCTCTATCGCCGCAGCCAGTGTGCTTGCTAAAACATACCGTGATGACTACATGCAAAAGCTTCACAAAAAATATAAAATGTATGCATGGCATACGAATAAAGGATATGGCTCTCTTGAGCATCGGGCTGCGATCGAAATATATGGTTTGTGCAAATATCACCGTAAGAGTTTCAATATTCTCTCCGCCAAACTGTACGAGCCTGAAGTTGAAGAGGAGGAATATAACATTTAAGCTACTCCCAAACCCCGGCACCCTGCCTGATTATTGTCCAATCATCTGTTGTACAATCTACTATTGTAGAAGGTATTGTATTACCTGCCCCTCCGTCTATAACAATATCAACAAGGTGCTCAAATTTTTCATAAATAATATCCGGGTCAGTATATTCTTCCACCATATCACCTGGAAGAGAAGCGCTTAAAATAGGATTTCCAAGGGTTTCAAGAATTGACTGGCATATTATATTATCCGGTACACGAAGTCCGATGGTATCCTTTTTGCTTTTTAATATTTTGGGAACCTGTTTACTTGCAGGCAATATAAAAGTATAAGGACCAGGCAGGTAGGTTTTTAACATCCTGTAAAGTGGGGTATCAATGCTACTTGTAAAATCGCTTAGGTTACTTAAATCACGGCAAATAAAAGATAGCTGTGCCTTCTGAGGATCCACATTTTTGATTTTGCATATTCTTTCTATGGCTTTATGGTTATAAATATCACAGCCAAGTCCATATATTGTATCAGTTGGATAGATTATAATGCCCCCGCTTTTAAGGCATTCCGCTATTTGCTTCAGCATGCGTGGCTGCGGATTCAAGGGATGAAGGTGTAAAAGCATATGATAAAATTGAAATAAATAAAAGGCACTCTTAATAGAACCCGACAATTTTGCTGCCAATACTATGGTAGAACATTCAAATCGGCTACATTTGCTAGGTTTTTAAAATATCCGTTAAAAAAAATCTATGTCTGTTATTACGCTTGGTACAATGGCATTTGATGCAATTGAAACTCCCTTTGGAAAGATCGATAAAATAGTTGGAGGTTCTGCAACATATGTTGCTTATGCGGCCACTCACCTTGTGCAACCGGTACAACAGATATCTATCGTAGGCAGTGATTTTCCGGAAGAAGAAATGGCTGAATTGAAAAAACGCGGCGTACAACTTGAAGGAGTTCAGATCATTCCGGATCAGAAATCATTTTTCTGGAGTGGGAAATACCACCTGGATATGAATACCCGCGATACGCTCATCACAGATTTGAATGTCTTGGCAGATTTCAACCCGATTGTTCCTGACAGTTACCAAAATTCGGAATTCCTGATGCTTGGTAACCTGATGCCCCGGTTGCAAATAAGTGTTATCAAACAACTGAATAAACGGCCAAAGTTAATCGTGCTTGATACGATGAACTTCTGGATGGAAACAGCATTGGTTGATCTTGAAACCGTGTTGGGGCTTATTGATGTGCTGCTAATCAATGATAGCGAAGCAAGATTATTAAGTGGGGAATTCTCCCTTGTTAAAGCAGCTAAGAAAATATTGCAGATGGGTCCAAAATACCTTATCATCAAAAAAGGGGAACATGGTGCATTGCTTTTCCACCTGGACCATGTATTCTTTGCACCGGCATTGCCATTGGAAGATGTTTTTGATCCTACAGGCGCTGGCGATACATTCGCAGGAGGTTTTATCGGACATCTGGCCAGGACAAAGGACCTCAGTTTTGAGAACATGAAAACAGCCATCATTGTCGGTTCTGCTTTGGCAAGTTTCTGCGTTGAAAAATTTGGCCCTCAACGATTGAAAGAAATTACCAAGGCCGATATCGACATCAGGCTTCGGGAATTTGTTCAACTGGTAAATTTTGATATTGATCTTGTGTGAAAAGGTTTAACCAAATCTCCTCGCCAACACGATGGTATTTTTAAACTGCCTTGTCTTACCATTGATATCGAAAACTTTAGTTACAATAATATAGATACCTACCGGTAATTTCTGCATTTTATCGCCCAATCCATCCCAGCGATAAATACCCTTGATGCCGCAGAGTGCATTCCTCTCAAGATACCTGGCAGGTCTTCCATTAGCATCATAGATGGTTATATTGGCTACATATCCCGGAGAAGGAAAACTATATTCAATATTAGCAAAATCATCGACACCATCATTATCAGGAGAAAAGATCGCAGGTAAAACTGTAATACTCCCTGGCAGTTGAACATCAGGCCTAAACTGCGAATTTTTATACCCCGGGGTTCCATATCCAACAGAGGTTGCTGCAGAATGAAAATTCTCAGAGGTAGAAGAGCCATCATAATCTATTCTCTCCAACGAAACACCTTCCGTATTTGCTATCAATTGAAAATGCCATTTATCTGAATACTTAACCTCATCCATTATCTTACCCTGCATATCTAAAATGATCACATCGCCTTTATCATTGTTAAATGATGGTAAAGGAGACAAGGCTAAAAATGCATCCGGATTTAAAGTCAAATACTGTTGTTTCACAATCTGCGGATTTTCAGTAATCAACATGAAATCACCGGGGAACAATAATAAACTGTCAGCGCTTATTTGTGTAATACTGCTTATCGTATCAGTACTACTTCTATTCGCGATATACAATTGTTTAGCATTTAATATTTTTTGCGACCGATTATAGATCTCAACATAATCTACTCCACCGGGTCTTGGATTAAATAATATTTCATTGATTACTACATCCAGGCTATCAGGAACATCGGCTAAACCAAACTTTGCATTATTTTTTGAACCAATTACATTACCTGCACAATCGGTTATCGCCGAAGCAGCGACTGTATAAACTTTGTTCCTAAGAATTGGGATAGCTAATCTCAAGTTTACCCTGTCAAATGTTGGAGCAACAACAATGGCAGACTGCGGAACACCAATTCCATCACTAACCATATAATTATTTACAATGGCAGCTTTTATGCTATCAAGGGGTGCATCGAATACAAGTGTCATATCCAGGCTGTCTGATGCGAATGCCCTCAACAATACGGGTGCAGCTACGTCAACGTTGATAGCATTTATAGAATTTTTCTTCCCGGGAGTTCCTCCATTTGCATCAGTACTTGCCTTCCAGTTTGAGTACCCACTACAGGGATTTTTAGTATCGATCATTTCAAGTGTCCATCCTCCTGCTTTTTTCAATTGATCCTGGTACCATGAATCTGAATAATTTACTGCATGAATTACTTTATTCTCTTTGGATAAGAGAAAGATCAAGTCTGAAGCATTATCAAGGGCAGGGAAACTTGTTACAGAAATTGTCTGCCCAAATGCCGACATGGCTGCTACTGCACTTCCTGTGCAAACAACTACAAAACTGTCTGGTTTTAGTATATAATTTGGTAAAGGACCACTTTGCGAACTCGCTTTTTCCACACGCCACCCCGATAAATTAATATTAAATGGAGAAGTATTTTTTAATTCAATCCATTCCACATTTGGCAATCCTACAACCGGTGTTGGATCGGCCATTATCTCATCAATT
>JADGPY010000077.1 GCA_017882205.1 Chitinophagaceae bacterium | reverse complement strand
CCGGAAACAAAATTGTACAATTCATCATATTTTCCTGGAGGTACATATGTTCTTTCCGCAGCATCTCCGCTTATAGCATTTCCTGCATTCTTCGGTTTACAACTGCTTAAAGAAAGGAATAGGCATAAGGAGGCCATTGCTAACGCATTCGACTTAAAATTGTTCATAATAGTATTTTTTAGGGAAATTATTTTATTCCGTCGTTTTTACGCATGAATTCCAAAAGCTGGCGTGCATCATTATCTGCAAGACTTTGATTGGGCATACGAACCAAACAAATTTCAAGTAGTGCCTGGGCCTTAGGGTCCTTATTCAACATTTCATCGGTATTAGTTACAAAATTCATTATCCATTCAGGCTTATGTCTTTCAGAAACACCTTTCCAGCCAGGACCTACAAGTTTTTCGTCTGTGAGTTTATGACAACCAGCACATTTTACTCCATATATTTTTTCACCTCCCGTAGCAAGTGATACATCTAACTTATTACCAACATCAACATGGCTAAATTTACCCGCTCCACGATTTGGATCATAAGCAGGTGGCTCACCACCTGGGGTTGGAATTCTCTCGCCATTTGGATCCGGAGTAGTGGTTGTTGTTTGCTTAGATTTATCAGAGTCACCACTGTTGCAAGCGTACATAATAATTGAGATAATACTTATCAGTATTAATTTTTTCATAAATGAGGGGTTTAAATAATTCTTTATTTAATACAAGCGTACGAAGTTAGCAAAAACTCACATATGATTAAAATCATAAATGATAATGAGCTTTAGTACCTATATTACCCACAAGTGATATTACTTTTTAAAAGAATATGATCCCCGAAAAATTTGGTTAGATAAAGAAGGAACTTTTATAAAGTACAAAAAAATCAGAATATTTTTTGTTAAGGTAATATACCCGGATCTTAATATCTGGTTGTTAATGACTATAAAAATGGTTAGTTTTATTTCAGCCTTCTTTTGCGCTTTAAAAATAAATAATGATAGAATTAAGATCAGAGATACAAAAATGGATACGTATAGCCTTCATTAACTTACTCATAGTAGCCTTATTAGGCGTTTTGATGCGATATAAAATCTCTTTTTATTTTCCATCAATAGAGCAAGGGAATGTTTTACATGCTCACTCTCATTTTGCGTTTGCGGGCTGGATTACACAAGCCTTAATGACTATGTTAGTTGCTTACTTAGGTAGCCAAACCAGTCAAAATTATTTTAAAAAATACACATGGCTTCTTACGGCTAATCTTTTAACAGCATATGGCATGCTGCTTTCTTTTCTATGGGAAGGATACGGTATTGTTTCTATAATATTTTCAACATTATCAATTTTTGTCTCATATGCATTTGCTTTTGTTTTCTGGAAGGATTTAAACAGGCTGCCCGTAAAATCTGTAAGTCATTTGTGGTTTAAGGCCGCACTTATTTTTAATATTATTTCTTCAATAGGTGCATTTGCACTTGCATACATCCTGGCTAATAAAATACAGCATCCCACCTGGTATTTAGCTACTATTTATTATTATTTACACTTTCAATATAATGGGTGGTTCTTCTTTACATGCATGGGATTACTATGCAGTAAACTCATAGACACTGGCATTAAGCAATTATTTTTGAAAAAGATTTACTTAATGTTTGTTTTGGCGTGTGTGCCCTCATATTTTTTATCAGCTCTATGGTTGCCGATTCCCTTAGTTGCTTACCTGATAGTAGTCCTTGCAGCAGCCCTGCAACTTACTGGTTGGATCTTCTTATTAATAAAAATAATAAAATTCAGAAAAGAAATATTCGCCACTATCTTAAAAAAAGCAAGGATTATTTTGATATTATCATCTATTGCACTTTCCATAAAGTTGTTACTTCAGGCAGGTTCTACCATTCCCTTTTTAAGTAAAATAGCCTTCGGTTACAGACCTGTGGTAATTGGCTATTTACACTTAGTTCTCCTGGGGGTAATTACTTTATTTATTATAGGATATGCAAAAATGAATAATTTTATTTTCACAAACCGCCTATGGAATTCTGGACTTATCATTTTTATTTCAGGCATTATTTTAAATGAGATCTTTTTAATGATACAAGGAATTTCTTATATGAATTATATAAATGTACCATACATCAATGAATTACTGTATGGCGCTGCTATTTGTATGTTTTGTGGAGTATCTCTAATAAATTTGGGATTAAGAAAAGGAACGACTGACGTCTAATTCTTAAAATAAATTTAGTTTCCGGTTTTGAACCGATCGTAGAAGGCTTTTTCTAATGATTCTTTATAATCAGGATGTGCTATCCTAATTAATTCTTTTGCTCTTTGTTTTAAATTTTTACCAAAAAGGTTTACTATCCCATATTCAGTTACTACCCAATGAACATGGCCTCTGGTAGTAACTACACCGGCTCCTTCTTTTAAATAAGGAACTATGCGCGAAAGTCCTTTTGAGGTTAAAGATGGTATGGCGATGATTGGCTTGCCATCCTCAGACAATGAGGCTCCTCTCATAAAATCCATTTGTCCTCCGATGCCGGAATATTGGTAAGTTCCCATTGAATCGGCGCAAACCTGGCCAGTTAAATCAATTTCAATTGCACTGTTTATTGCAGTTACTTTTGGGTTCTGCCTTATTATGCTTGTATCATTTACATAACTGATATCTTTAACCCTTATTCCAGGATTATCATTTACAAAATCATATAATTTTTTTGTACCTGCCATAAAGCTTGTAACAGAAAAACCAACGTGTAATTTTTTACGGCTATTGTCAATAATACCTTTCTGGATAAGGGGTATAACGCCATCAGATAACATTTCAGTATGAAGACCAAGTCCCTCATGGTTTGTAAGATTTTTCAGCACCTGGTCAGGAATACTTCCTATACCTATTTGTAAAGTTGCTCCATCTTCAACAAGCGAAGCGACATTATGCCCAATCTGCTTCACTGCATCATTTGCTTTTAAGCTATAATCTACCTCGGGGAGTTCAGAGTCGTGCCATACAAGTGAATTGATTTTGCTTACATGAATGAACCCATCACCGTGCGTACGGGGCATTTTTGAATTTATTTGTGCTATTATGTAAGGGGCCATATCAACAGCAGCCCGTGCAATATCAACAGAGGTGCCCAGAGAACAGTATCCATGTTTGTCAGGTGGGGAAACCTGTATTATTGCTACATCTATAGGCAAAATATTTTCTTTGAACAATTGTGGAATCTGGCTGAGGAATATAGGCACATAATCCCCATGCTCACTGTTAACTACTGCCCGGCTGTTCTCTGATACAAATAAAGAGTTTATGTAAAAACTATCTCTATAAAGCGGATCATTAAAATTTATATTTCCGAAAGTAGAAATGCTTACCAATTCAACATTTTGAAGTTCTGTATGCCTCTTTTGCAATGCCTCTAAAATATGCACAGGTGTTGCTGCACTCCCATGAACAAAAACCCTATTGCCTGAGTGAATAATTTTCACTGCATCTTCTGCAGAAATGCTTTTTTTGTCTTCCATAAATATTGATAAGTATTAATAATAATTGTAATGCCGTTATTTGAGAGGGATGAATTTATGAATTCTAAATGAAACCATGCCCTGCAATAAGCAATATTTTCTATCCTTCATTTGTGAGAATCACCTTTAGGGTTTTATCCCTTGCAGCATTTTGAAAAGTATCATAAGCCTGCATAATGTTTTGCAGTGCAAAACGATGTGTTATCAATTTTGTGGGATCTATTTTCTTGGAAGAAACTGTTTTCAATAGCATAGGAGTAGTTACAGTATCAACAAGACGAGTTGTAATAGTTATATTTTTAGACCATAACGTTTCCAGGTGCAATGCAACACTTTTACCATGAACACCAATATTGGCAATATGGCCGCCAGGAGCAATGATAGATTCGCATAACTCAAATGTTGCGGGAATTCCAACAGCTTCAATGGCTACATCCACTCCTTTATTTTGCGTAAGACTAAATACTTTTGTTACTGGATCTTCCTGCTGACTATTAATAGTATGTGTAGCTCCAAAAGTTTTAGTTGCCTGTAAACGATTATCATCTAAATCAATCATAATGATAGCAGAAGGTGTGTAAAACTGTGCAGTGAGCAATACTGCAAGACCGATAGGCCCTGCGCCAACGATTGCCACAGTATCTCCTGGTTTAATCTGTCCGTTTAATACGCCACATTCAAAACCTGTAGGTAAAATATCGCTTAACATAACTATAGCTTCTTCATCAACATTTTCAGGAATATGGTAAAGGCTGTTATCTGCGAAAGGAATTCTGGCATACTCTGCCTGTGTGCCATCAATAAGGTGGCCTAATATCCATCCTCCTTTTTCGCAATGGGAGTACATTCCTTTTTTACAATATTCACATTTGCCACAAGAGGAAATACAGGAAATTAATACACGATCTCCTTTTTTAAAATTAGTAACTGCAGTGCCAACCTCTTCAATAACACCCACTCCTTCATGGCCTAAAATGCGGCCATCTGTAACTTCGGGCACATCCCCTTTAAGGATATGCAAATCTGTTCCGCAAATTGTTGTTTTGTACATTTTTACAACTGCATCTGTAGCTTTCGCAATGGTTGGTTTTGGCTTTTCATCCCAGGATTTTTTACCAGGGCCATGATAAACTAATGCTTTCATTAAATATTTTTATTGTTTCTCAAATCTTCCACTCTTTTCTTTTATCCTAATATGATACATCACAGGTTTTATCCGGTTACTATCATCTATCTCACCTGTTACTTCATGCTCGTGTGCATGAATGGTGGTACTAGTTTTTAAAGGCATTACATGGTTGAATAAATAATCTCTGGCTTTCTCTGCGTCTTTACCGGTAAGTTCATGAAATGTCCCGTATACTATTACACTTTGCCAGTTAGTCATATCTAACATTATATCAACTTCAAAACAAACATTTGGGTTTTTACGCATTATTTTGAGTTTCAGGCCTTCATTGGTTTGCCCAATAATATTCTTCCCGTCAAATGCATAAGTTAACGGAGTGATATAAGGTTTTTTGCCATCAGAACAAGCTATCCGGCCTATTACCTGACTAAGCAATACATTATCAATTTGCATTTCATTCAGTTTGCCAAGCATAACATTATAATTTATTAAGACTCTGTGTCTAAATTAATTATTTCAAAATTAAAATGGGCAGAGAGCCAAATCTATGATATTCAGCATTGAAAGGCATGATAAAGGTCAAGAATTATTAATATAACTCTAATAAAATGAGTAATATATTTGAATAAATAAAAATTTATGAAAACAGTATTAATTACCACTGACTTCTCTAATGCATCCCGAAATGCATCATTATATGGACTGCAACTCGCCAAAGCCCTTAATGCAAATATTATTTTGTTTAATGCATACCAGGTTCCAGCGCCTGTGGCGGCATTGGAAGTAAGCATATCGCGGTATGATATAATGAAGCAAACCGAACAGAAATTAGTCGATGAGGTAGATAAAATTGGGTATATCAATATGCCAGAATTAAAAACAATTTGTGATGAAGGTGTGGCAGAAGAGGCTATTATTAATATAGCAAATGAAAAAAAAGTGGATTTTATTATTACCGGTATGAAAGGCAGCAGTAAAAATATCAAAAAAATATTTGGAAGCACCGTGACTAAACTTGTAAGAAAATCGAATATCCCGGTTATAATTATTCCCGAAGATGCGAAATTTTCAATCCCTAAAATAATTTTGTATGCAAGTGATATTAGTTTAGATACCAACATTCAGCCGATAGATCAAATAAAATCTATCACAGAACATTTTAAATCAAAACTCTATGTTGTAAGGGTTGTAAAAGATGAATATGGTGAGATATTTGAACGAATAAATACTCCGCAAAAGTTAAGAGAGGAATTGCAAATATTAGATACAACATTTCAATACCCGATAAATGCTGACATAACGCATACATTAAATGAATTTGTATTACAACATCATGTGGATATGCTGGTGATGATGCCTCATAAGCACGAATGGATGGATCGGCTTTTTAGAAAAAGTGAAACAAAAGATATGATCTTTCATGCCCATGTACCTGTATTGGTATTGCCCGAAATGCCTGCAGAACGTCGGGTATAGAACAAAAAAAAGATAACTTACATGCCATCTATCATTACCATTACTCCCAATCCTTGTGTTGATAAAAGCACTATAATTTCAGGCTTGCAACCTGATAAAAAATTAAGATGTTCCAAACCGAAATTTGAACCTGGCGGCGGAGGTATAAATGTGAGCAGAGCTATTCATAAATTAAATGGATCATCTCTACCGATTTATCCAGCCGGTGGGCATACCGGAATTTATCTAAACCAATTATTGAAGGAAGAAAATATTGAATCAATTGTAATAGATACGAAAGATAATACCAGGGAAAACTTTATTGTGGTGGATGAATTAACAAATAATCAATATCGTTTCTGTATGCCAGGTCCATTGCTTCAGGAAAATGAATGGCAGAACTGTTTAAAAACAATTGAATTATTAAGAAATGTGGAATATATTGTGGCAAGTGGAAGTTTATCTCCTGGAGTGCCGGACGATTTTTTTGGTCGAATAGCAAGTATAGCAAAAGATAAAAAAGCAAAATTAATTCTCGATACTTCCGGAAATCCATTGAAATATGCACTAGCAAAAGGAGTTTACCTCTGGAAACCAAATTTGGGTGAATTAGGTTTTTATTGCGGTGCCAGTGAGTTAACCACTGATACTGCCTTAGAAGCTGCTAAAAAGATTATTACCGATGGAATGGCAGAAATCGTAGTTATTTCATTAGGAGCAGCAGGGGCTATGCTTGTTACTAAAAGTATGGCTCAACGCTTTGTAACGCCTGTCGTACACCGAAAAAGTACCGTAGGCGCCGGAGACAGCATGATAGCAGGAATTGTATTAAGCTTATCCAGGGGAAAAACCATATCAGAAGCAGTGCGTTATGGAGTTGCATCTGGTACAGCTGCCACAATGAATCCCGGAACACAGTTATGTAAACTGGCAGATGTTGAAGAATTATATAAAACTTCAATGTAATGAGCTCACAATCAGTTATTTATATTTTTAAATCAATCGTTTTTGCTATCTAATGAGAACCCTCCTGGTGAAGAGGGGGAGCGCACTTTGATGTTTTGCAGGATTGAATTCATTATGTATTTATAAAATATAATAGCTATCGTATTTATTGATAACTGTCATTGTTGACAATGATAGTGCTCATTCATTTAGAAATCATTG
>JADGPY010000076.1 GCA_017882205.1 Chitinophagaceae bacterium | reverse complement strand
CATTCAAAGTAGCTAATAAAAGAAGTAAGGGAATGATATAAGTAAATTTACTTCTCATGTTAATGATTTTTCCCCATTTAATGATGCATTTTTAATCTGCGGTATTTTTATCATCGTTGTTTCTTCTTTTATACATTGGAATAATAATCATTACCACTTCTTGGTTAAAATATTACAAGAAATATTTTCTGATTGATGCTTAACCCTTGCTGCAGTTTGTGTTCAGAGTCGACGACCTTGAATGACTCTGACTAAGATCATTATAATAGCAATGACCAGAAGAATGTGAATAACGCTACCCATGGTGTGAAAAGCAAAAAATCCAAGTAACCATAATATTATTAAAATTAAAGCGATAGTGTATAACATTACAATTATCCTTTTTATTTAGTTAGTAATAGTTTTCTTTTCCAAGTTTTAAGAATGAAAGCAATCGACTTTTTAATTTATTATCATGCGAATCATTTGTCTGTATCAGATTTTTCTTTCAGCCGGGTCTTTGACACAGCAGCCATAATACCCATTCCAATTATGATAATGGCACCAATAATAATCCAAATTGGCGGAGCACCCAATTTATTAGCTGTCCAAGCTAATCCGCCGGTAACAAGTGCAATTCCTATTAAATATATTGCAAAATTAGACATCTGTATTTTCCTTTTATTGTTGGAGCAAATTTAAATCCAACGAAGCATTGTTTTAACAGTATTACGGCCATTCATGTATTAGAGTAATACTTACATAAAAAGTTATGATAATGAGTAGTGGAATACAATCGATCAAAGGGATGAAAAAAGAACTACATCCTTTGGGCAGATATCCTGCAATGTGGAAATAAAATAGAAGATAACGAAGGGGGTTTTATCTGCTGTTTGATGCGTTTTATTATTTGAGGTCCAGACCACCCATAACACTCTCGGCATTTGAAAGATCGCCAATAATGTTCCTAACCGGCAGAGGTGATTTTCGCACTAATGTAGGAATGGCTATAATTTGGTGGTCACGGGCTAGTGCTGGATTTTTCAAAAGGTCAATCACCTCTATTTCGTAATTATCCTTTAATTTTCCCTCACAAATAACTTTGAGGTTGTTCAAAGCAGTAGCTCCTCTTTTAGTCTGCCCCGCAACATATAAACGTAATGACCATTTTTCGTTTTGGGACTTGACCAGAGATTTATTTTTCACATTACGTTCTTTCATTTTGCCCTGCTTTTTATAACCGGTTTCATATAAACATCACCTTTTCTGCTTTTAGCCATTTTAGCCTTGTCCGAAGCAAAGCGGTCATTTCTCGCTTTTTCAATACCTATTACTTTAAGGGCTTCTGATTCTTCAGCTTCAAATTCAGAATGCAGTAAAACCACTTGAGCTTCCATTGCTTCACGCTTACGCACTAATCCAAATTGTTTACGCCCTATTTCCTGCTGGCGTAATAATTGCTCAGCCTCATCTTTTGTCTCCTGCGATAAGCGTGCAGAACCTGTTAAAACTCCTACTGGACCCACATATACATCAAGGAGTTCAATACCGTTATTTGTCAGTTTAAATTCGCGGATCTGATTTGAGTGAGCCATACCGCGCGATTTAAGAACATATAACCCCCTGTTACGTTCACCGCCAATTTCAATATCGCGAAGGAGAAGCCAGGTATCGATCAGGGAAGATATATAAACATCTGAAATTTCCATATTTTCACCTGCGGAAGTGAGACTTGTAAAGAATGCAGTGCACCGTTTCATCTTTAAAAAATCTACAAGACGCAATAACATTGTCTTAACTTCCGTTTGATTATCTCCCATAACGAAAGCATTGATAGGATCGAGGATAACAACTGAAGGTTCAAATTCATTGATCAATTTGATACTCGTAGTAAGGTGCGTTTCCAAGCCATATAGTGTCGGACGTGTTGCATGAAATTGAAGAAAACCTTTTTTTACCCATGGTTCTAAATTTATTCCGATTGAACACATATTACGGATAAGCTGACCGGGGGATTCTTCGAAAGTAAAATAAAGTACGCGTTCTTTTCTCTTGCATGCAGATTCAACAAACTGTGCAGCTATGCTGGTTTTGCCCGTACCTGCAGTACCTGATACAAGAACAGTGCTGCCGCGGAAATATCCTTTGCCGGATAGCATTGTATCAAGACGCGGAATCCCTGTAGAAATTCTCTCATCCGATATATTGTAATTCAAACCCAGGGAAGTAACCGGCAAAACTGAGAAACCATCTTCATCAATTAGGAAAGGATACTCGTTTGTACCATGAGTTGAACCGCGGTATTTGACTATGCGCAAACGGCGTATTGATGATTGGTCGTTCACACGATGGTCGAGCAGAATAACACAATCGGAAACATATTCTTCCAGCCCCTGACGGGTTAATGAACCATCACCGCGCTCTGCAGTAATTATTGTTGTTATTCCTTTCTTTTTCAGCCAACCCAATAAACGCTGCAATTCAGCGCGAAGAATATGAGGATTAGGCAATCCGGAAAAAAGTATTTCAATGGTATCCAGTACAACACGCTTTGCGTTTATGCTTTCTATAGCGTTATGAATCCTGATAAACAATCCTTCCAAATCGTATTCACCGCTTTGTTCAATTTCAGATCGTTCAACTCGGATGTTCTCAAGCCAAACTTTTTTTTGTTTTACAAGAGTGTCCAAATCGAATCCAAGTGAAGCAACATTTGCTGTAAGTTCTTTTTCTGTTTCTTCAAAAGAAATAAAAACACCTGGTTCATTGTACTGTGTTGCTCCTCGTACTATAAATTCCATAGCAAAGAGGGTTTTTCCGCAGCCGGCACCGCCGCATACCAATGATGGTCTGCCCTTGGGTAATCCGCCGCCTGTTATTTCGTCCAATCCATGAATACTTGTGGGGGATTTTGGAAGGACTTTACGTTGAAATTGCATTTTTTTCTCAGTCATAATGTCTTTTTTAGGATACTTTTTATGGTAATAAATTCTGTTATAAATATTTCAGTCTAACACTAAATTATCATATGTATATAATAAACACACAGATTTTAGAAAAGTTTTTCAAACAATTCAATAGTCCAAAGGGATGAAAAAAGGACTACATCTTTGGGTGGAAAGGCGAAAGGAAATTATTCGCTTATTAATGAAGTGTTATCTATCGCAGTTTGGTAAGAGTCAGTGAAATGAGCGTGTTTTGCAATCTGTACGCGTGTACTAAGAGCTAATTTTTCAAGGATGTTATGGACATGGCTCTTTACTGTGTAGGTTGAGAGATGAAGTTTTTGTGCAATTTCTTTATTGGTAGAACCATCCGCAATCAATTCAATCACTTGCTTTTCACGTTTTGTCATGCGAGTTGATTCAACGATTGCGGAAGGTTTTGATCCGTTAAGTGCATGTTCAACGATTTGAGAAAAAAGTGAACCTGTTAAATGCGGAGGTAAAATTTGTGCACCTTGATAAACTGACCGGATCGTTTTCAAAAATTCAGCAATGCTTGCATCCTTGAGTATGAAACCTGAAACTCCTGCTTGTACAAATTCGAAAACATCTGCCTGCAGCGGTATAAGATCCATCACTATTATTTTGGTTTCGGGGAAATGCTCTTTAGACAATTTTACAATTTGCAGACTGTTTTGATTTCGTAAACCGAGATCGAGAAGTACTAGATTTGGCTTGAACTTGCCCATCATCAGCAATATGTTTTCGCCATTACCAAAAGTAGCAACGACATGCATATCAGACTGCTTTTTGAGTATTGAGGCAATACCATCACGCAGAAGTCTGTTATCTTCGATAACTAATATTAAGATTTTCTTCATTTAATT
>JADGPY010000397.1 GCA_017882205.1 Chitinophagaceae bacterium | reverse complement strand
GAAATGATCATCCCGGTAATAAGGATGACAAGTAAAACATGAATTCTATTGCTGCCAGGAGCTACAATTACCCCGTAGGGGTTACAGGTTGGTAGAAAATAATTTTCCCTGATGGATTTTTACCCCGCAGGGGTTAAACGTTGGTATTCTTTTCCTCTACATTCCTTACCATTACCTCATCATACATTTTCTGGGCCTCCATCGTCAACAAATCATATTCGATCGTAACATTCGGAATTAAATCTATCAAGGTATTTATTCGCCCTTCAGTGTTTAAAAACTTATTAAGCACTACCACTTTCTTATCTTCCAGGATACAATACCCGCTTTGAAAAGAGCCACGCTCATATCGAACAACATAGTTCGCATCTTCTAAAATCTTTTCAAGTTTATTTAATGTGTGCTGATTGTATTTCATTTTGGGCTACCCGCCAGGTTATTTTATATAAGATACAAACTTAGTTCATAAATTTGACTGGTGAGCTATCCTGAACTGACGATAACTTTTCTTGGCACTGGCACCAGCAGCGGGGTGCCTATGATTGGCTGTAGTTGTGAAGTATGCATCTCAACTGACCCCAAAGACAAGCGGTTAAGAAGTAGCATTCTTGTGCAAAGCAGCACTACTACACTGGTGATTGATACGACCCCTGATTTTCGGTACCAAATGTTGAGGGAAGAGGTAAATCATCTTGATGCTGTAGTTTTTACTCATCCCCATAAGGACCATATTGCAGGAATGGATGATGTGCGCGCCTATAATTTCTTTACAAAAAAGCCAATGGAGGTATATGCAAACCTACTTACACAGGAAGCAATAAAAAAAGAATTTTCATATGTATTTACTGAAAACAAATATCCGGGAACACCAAGAATCCATCTCAATACAATAGATACAGAGCCATTTTTGGTAGGTGATATTCCTATCATACCTGTACTGGTAAGGCATTTGAACATGCCCGTACTTGGCTTTAGATTCGGTAAGTTTACGTATATCACCGATGCCAATTACATTGATACAGATGGAATGAACAAAATCAGGGGAAGCGAAGCTCTTGTATTGAATGCATTACGGAAAGAAAAGCATATTTCACACTTTAGCCTTCCTGAAGCACAACGGTTGGCGGAATATCTTAACATACCTCATACATATTTGACTCATATGAGCCACCAGATGGGAAAACACGCTGATGTAAATAATTCATTGCCTGATTATATTCAATTGGCAAATGATGGCTTAAAGCTTCATTTCTAAGTTTTTCCGCAAGATTTTTTTTCTCTTGCTTACAGAGGTTATCCTCCTTACAATCTATCAACTCCATCGTAATTTTCTACAAAGTTTTATATGTGGAAGAATTTCGCAAAAGAGTATTTCAGTTTTACCCGTAAAGAAAGGATGGGGATCTATACTTTATTGGTGATTATATTTCTCTGCATTATGATTCCTTTCTTTTTTCCATTTTTTATACCCCAGAAAAAGATTGACCACAATGAATTTGACAAAGCGATATCAGACCTTAAGATCCGGGAAGACACAAGTACTTCAATTATAAAACCTGGCAGGAACTATACATTCAGTTATAATAATAATTATCCGAACAGCTCAAAAACATACAGGCCAGTACAAGGTGAACTATTCTACTTTGATCCAAATACTATCAGTGGTTCAGATTGGAAACGACTGGGAATACGCGATAAAACAATAGCTACCATAGAAAAATATATTTCTAAGGGCGGTCATTTTTATAAAGCCGAAGACATTAGTAAAATCTGGGGTTTGCGCGCAGAAGAGGTAAGCAGGTTGCTGCCGTACGTACACATTAATGATAAAAAATATCCGGAATCTTTTTCTTCGAATACTCATAAGGAGTACCAACCATACCACAAAGCTGATCAGAAACCATTTGATGTAAATACTGCAGACTCTGCTACACTTGATTCTTTACCAGGTATTGGACCTCGGCTTGCAAAACGCATCCTTTCATTTCGTGATAAACTCGGTGGATTTGCTTCGGTTGACCAGGTAAAGGAAACTTTTGGATTACCGGATTCTACATTTTTCAAGATCAAACCAAAGCTTTTTATTGGTAATGGTGAATTGAAAAAATTGAGCATTAATACATGCTCTGCAGATCAGCTGAAGATGCATCCATACATACGGTATGCGATTGCTAATGCAATAGTTCAATATCGCACTCAGCATGGATCTTTTAATGCCATCAGTGATATTAAAAATATTATGATAATAACTGATGAGATCTATGATAAAATATCTCCATACTTAACCGTTAAATAATGAAGACAATGAACAAGCAGAAAACTAACACTTGTTAGTATTTTCCAAACTGATTATCTTGCGTCCCTAATTAAATATTATGGATTTTTCAAAAAGTGAATTGACAGAGCAAGTGGCACAAACTGCAAGGGATTTTGCATTGCAACACATCAAACCACACCTGATGGAATGGGATGAATCTCAGGAGTTTCCAGTACATATTTTCAAACAAATGGGGAAACTTGGATTGATGGGTGTGCTTGTTCCGGAAGAATACGGAGGTTCGGGTATGGGATATTTTGAATACAGTGCAGTGATCCAGGAGATTGCAAAGGTTTGTGGCTCTATTGGGCTTTCACTGGCGGCTCATAATTCATTGTGCACTGGCCATATTTTGATGTTTGCTAATGAAGAACAGAAAAGAAAATATTTGCCAAAGCTTGCCAGCGCCGAATACATTGGTGCATGGGGACTAACGGAACCCAATACTGGTAGTGATGCTGGAAACATGAAATGTACTGCTGTAAAGGATGGTGACGATTGGATATTGAATGGAACTAAATGCTGGATCACCCATGGAAAAAGCGGTGATGTAGCGGTTGTGATCTGCCGAACCGGTGAAGCCAGAACCAGGGATAATTCAACCGCTTTTATTATTGAAAGAAATACTCCAGGATTTAGCGGGGGAAAAAAAGAAAACAAGCTTGGGATGAGGGCTAGTGAAACAACAGAAATGATTTTTGATAATTGCCGTATACCTGCAAGTTGCCAGATGGGGAAAATTGGCGATGGTTTTAAACAGGCGATGAAAGTACTTGATGGTGGCAGGATATCAATTGCTGCTCTTGCATTGGGGATCGCAAAAGGAGCGTATGAAGCATCCCTTCAGTATGCAAAAGAAAGACACCAGTTTGATCAGCCAATTGCAAATTTCCAGGGCATTTCTTTTAAGCTGGCAGATATGGCGACGGAGATAATGGCCGCAGAATTGCTCATCAATCAATCCTGCGATATGAAAATGCGAGGTCAGAATATCACTAAAGAATCTGCCATGGCCAAATATTATGCAAGTGAAGTAGCCGTAAAAGTTTCAACCGATGCGGTGCAGATCTTTGGCGGCTACGGATACACGAAAGACTTTCCCGTTGAGAAGTTTTATCGCGATAGTAAGCT
>JADGPY010000396.1 GCA_017882205.1 Chitinophagaceae bacterium | reverse complement strand
ACTTACATGCATATATAGAAGTGTTACGTGCAATGACAAGAAAAATAAACGGCTATAATGAATTTGACTAGTTATAAATATCAAAATTTACTACCAGGAACTACCTCAAAAACTAGGTGGAAGGCTTTAACGTTTCTAATTGTAGGACTTATTTTGACTGTTGTCGCTACATTATATACAAAACGCGAAGTTGAAACGCAAGCCAAACAAGAATATGCTATGGTTTGTAATGAAATAAAGATTAAAATATCTACTCAGCTTCAAGCTCATGCTCAACTTTTACTAACCGGTTCAGCATTATTTGCAGCATCAGATAAAGTTACACGCAAAGAATGGAAAGAATTTAATGAACGTACAAAAATTAACGAGAATCTACCCGGTACTCAAGGCTTCGGATTTTCATTAATTATACCTAAAAATCAATTGCAACAACATATTCAAAACATACGAAAGGAAGGATTTCCAGATTATACCGTAAAACCCGCAGGCGTCAGAGATATTTATACTTCAATAATTTACCTTGAACCATTTTCAAGTCGCAACCTTCGTTCTTTTGGTTATGATATGTTTTCTGAACCTATATGCAGAAAAGCAATGGAACTTGCCCGCGATGCTGACATTGTATCACTTTCAGGTAAAGTAATTTTGGTACAGGAAACCGGTAAAGATTTGCAGGCAGGCACTTTGATGTATGCACCGGTTTATAGGAATGGAAAGCCCATAAATACGGTTGAAGAACGCCGTACCGCTATCAAAGGTTGGGTTTTTAGCCCATATCGCATGAACGATTTAATGCAGGGCATTTTAGGGCGTTGGGATTTAAACAGGCACGATAGAATTCATTTGCAGGTATATGATGATAGTATTTCAATTAATTCATTATTATTCGACAGTCAAAGAAACGATACCCTAAACCACATTGATTTACCCTCACGAAATATTTCTTTTCCTATCGCATCAAACGGGAAGAAATGGATTTTGCATTTTACGCAATCCGAAGAACAATTTTATTATTATAAAGGCAAAGCACTCATTTTATTAATAGGTGGCATCGCAATAAGTTTATTATTATTTTCTTTGTCATTTTCAATATCTAATACACGCTACAATGCGCAGAAAATGGCCGAACAATTAACTTCGGAGCTTAAAGATGGCCATGAGCGTTTTTCTATTTTACTTAACTCTTCGGCAGAAGCAATTAATGGAATCGACCTCAACGGAAATTGCACCTTCGCAAATACTGCATGTCTTCAATTGCTTGGCTATACAAGCCACGAACAGCTACTTGGTAAAAATATGCACAATCTCATTCATTACGCTCATATCGATGGCAGCAGAATTGATATAAAAGATTGTCGAATTAATAAGGCTTTTCTCGAGGGAAAAGGAACGCACGGGGATAATGAAGTTTTTTGGCGGGCAGATGGAACTTACTTTCAGGCTGAGTATTGGTCTTATCCGATTATTATGAACGGAAAAATCAAGGGCGCAGTTGTTTCTTTTTTTGACATCACCGAGCGTAAACGGATAGAAGAGGCACTGCGCAACAGCGAAGAGAAGTTGCACATCTCTTATCTATATGCACGCAGCCTGATTGAAGCAAACCTTGATGCATTAGTGACTATTAATACTGATGGAAAAATTACTGATGTCAATTTAGCAACTGAAAATGCTACCGGTTTATCTCGGGATTATCTGATAGGCACTGACTTTTCCGATTATTTTACTGAACCGCATAAAGCAAGAATTGGTATTCGGAAAGTTTTCAAACAAGGATATGTTATTAATCAACCGCTCACTATTCGCCATTCATCCGGCAAATTTATAGATTCATTATACAGTGCAAGTTTATACCGCGACGAGCAAGGAAAAATTCTTGGTGTTTTCGCTTCCGCCCGCGACATCACTATACGCAAGCATGCAGAAGAAAAATTGAAAGCAAACGAAATTCTTCTTAAAGAATTAAATGTCAGCAAAGACCGCTTTATTTCAATACTTGCACACGATTTAAAAAGTCCATTTAACTCAATACTTGGCTTCCTCGATTTATTAACCGAAAATATCCGCGAATACGATATTAATACAATTGAAAAACAGATAAATATTGTTAATAATTCAGCAAAACTCTTTTATAGTTTACTCGAAGATTTATTATTGTGGGCAGTTGCGAAATCGGGCAAATTACCTTTTGAACCGCTAAAATTGAATTTATTTTCTGTTTGTAACGAGGCTTGTGGAAATCTGATACTGAATGCGGATAATAAAAACATAACATTAAATCATTTTGTTGCAAAAGAGATAAATATTTTTGCCGATATTAATATGGTAAAAACAATTTTAAGAAATTTGGTTTCAAATGCAATAAAATTCACAAACGATGGTGGACAGGTTGATATTCATGCTGAACAAAATGAAACGACCGCAACAATTACAGTTACTGATAATGGAATTGGAATAGAGCCTGATAAATTATCAAAATTGTTTGATATTTCTCAGATAATTACAACAGAAGGAACTGCAAACGAGAAAGGAACAGGTCTGGGGTTATTGCTTTGCAAGGATTTAGTTGAAATACACGGCGGAAAAATTTGGGTTGAGAGCAAAATAGGAAAAGGCAGTGATTTTAAATTTACTATGCCAATATTTTCCGAAACAGAATAATGATATACCTAATTGAATGATAAAATTAAAAATGCAAGTAATATATATGGCTTCCCCGCCTAAGCCTGGGCAAGTTGTATGGTCGCTTTTCGCGACATAATCTCCGCATCGCGGGACAAGCTATGAAGTCGTATTGCGCATGCCACGCTTTTTTAGAAGGGAATTACAGCCCCTTAATGCTCTGTTGATTTAAATTATGTTATGATACAACTGTTACTCTCAAAGCTGAAAAAAAATTATTTTTCTTCTACATGAATTATTTGTCGTATATTTGCGCCATCAAACTGTAAACAATGAATCCGATTCAATTACATCACCATCATTTTCATACTAGCTCTCAGGCAAGGAGGAAGTGATATTTGTAAACTAAAAATATTTCGAAACCCGTCTGAGTAAACAGGCGGGTTTTTTATTGTACCTCCCTCCCGAAAGTTTACTCAGCTTAAAAACAAAAACAATGAGTAAACTAAAAATTGCAATTCAGAAAAGTGGCCGATTAAGCGAAAAATCGCTCGAACTGCTGAAAGAGTGTGGCATCAAACTTTCCAATGGCGACCGGAAACTAAAAACAGAAGCTAAAAATTTTCCAATTGAAGTACTTTTTTTGCGCGACGACGATATTCCGCAATACGTGGAACAAGGCGTGGCTGATATCGGTATTTTAGGCGAAAACGAAGTATGGGAGAAAGAAAAGGATGTGCTGACAGTCGAAAAACTGGGCTTTGCCCACTGCAAACTCTCTTTAGCAATTCCAAAAGACGAAAAATATACCGGTTTAACGTACTTCAACAACAAAAAAGTAGCCACCAGCTATCCTAAAATTCTGAAAAAATTTTTCGATGAGAAAAAAATCAACGTCGAAATTGAAGAAATAGGCGGAAGCGTGGAAATCGCTACGGGTATTGGTTTGGCTGATGCCATTTTTGATATCGTAAGCACTGGCAGCACACTGCTTATGAATGGCCTGAAAGAAGCGGAGGTGGTTTTTTTGAGCGAGGCCGCATTAATTTCCAACAAAAACCTAAACTCCGAAAAACAGCAAATCCTGGACAAACTACTTTTCAGGATTAAAGCCGTTAGAAATTCGTCCGAGAATAAATACATCCTGCTCAACGCCCCGAATAGCTCAATTGCGCAAATTTCTTCTATTTTGCCGGGCATGAAATCGCCAACTGTATTACCTTTAGCTATGGAAGGATGGAGCAGTATACATTCGGTGGTAAAAGAAGATGAATTCTGGGATATTATCGACCAGCTCAAAACATTGGGGGCCCAGGGAATCCTCGTAATTCCGATCGAAAAAATGGTTCTTTAAAATACGCGTTACGAAATATCAAGAACTGATAGAGATGAAAAAAATAATCAATCCAAACAGGAAAAATTGGAGTAAGCTAACGCAAAGGCCAATAGTAGAGCAAGGAGCGTTAAATGACATCGTGAACCGGATTTTTGCAGAAATAAAAAAAGATGGCGATAAAGCTGTGAAAAAATACAGTCACTTTTTTGATAAAGTAGATTTAGAATCGTTTGCTGTAAATAATAAAGCCTTTAGCACTGCTTCCGGCAAAATACCGGAGGAACTAAAAGCAGCCATTCAATTGGCAAAAAGTAACATTGAAAAATTCCATGCTTCGCAAAACGAATTTCCCAAGGTGATCGAAACCACAAAAGGAGTAACATGTTGGCGTGAAAGCAGAGGCATCGAAACAGTGGGCATTTATATTCCGGGAGGGACGGCTCCATTGTTTTCGACTGTGCTGATGCTTGGTATTCCTGCTAAGTTGGCTGGTTGTAAAAATATTGTGCTGTGCACGCCTCCTGATAAAAACGGAGCAATAAATCCGGTTATTTTATATACTGCCAATTTGGTGGGAATAACATCTGTCTATAGTGTTGGAGGTATCCAGGCTATTGCCGCGATGACCTTCGGAACAGAAAGTATCCCAAAAGTGGATAAAATCTTTGGCCCAGGCAACCAATACGTAACGGCTGCCAAACAAGAAGCTCAAAATTTTGGTGTGGCTATTGATATTCCGGCTGGCCCTAGTGAAGTTTTGATAATTGCCGACGGAACATCCAATCCTGCATTTGTGGCTGCCGATTTGCTTTCGCAGGCCGAGCACGGAGCTGACAGCCAGGTAATTTTACTTTGTGATGATGAAAATGTGGTTGATAAAACACTTACTGCATTAAAACAACAACTAAAAGCAATACCAAGAAAAGCAATAGCAGAAAAAGCGCTGAAAAACAGTAGAGCTATTGTGCTGAAAAACATAAACGAGTGTGTTGAATTCAGTAATATTTATGCCCCCGAACACCTTATTTTAGCTGTGATTGATGCCCGTAAACTGCTTTCTGAAATTTCGAAAGCAGGT
>JADGPY010000395.1 GCA_017882205.1 Chitinophagaceae bacterium | reverse complement strand
TGGAAGACTTTGGAATTTATTCACTCGTTAAATTCAGGCTTCATACCGGACGAACCCACCAGATAAGAGTGCATATGAAACATATTGGTCATCCTATAGCATGTGATGAATTGTATGGCAATGGCAAACCGATCTTACTATCCTCTTTCAAAAAGAAATATAAATTAAGCCAGCATGATGAAGTAGAGCGGCCACTTCTTGGTCGTCTTGCATTGCATTCGTTAAAACTCAAATTCAGCCTCCCTGATGGATTTAAGTATGATCTGGAAGCGCCTTTGCCGAAGGATATGAATGCTGTGGTGATGCAATTGAGGAAGAACAGAAGTCAGCAGTAAAGTTCATATTAGTATTCTATGGCGATATAGGTCTAAGACTAATTTTAAAATCAGGTAAGAGAATGAAATTGGGTATAGGAAATGGTGATAAGGTGAAGAAGATTTTAAAGATAAAAGTTTAACCAATCGTGTTTTCTCAAGGCTGCGGCGTATACCTCAAATACGGCTTTATCACCTTCACCCCTTTTTCAAATTTCTTAATCGCATCTTCGGTAGAAATGGAAGGCACAACAATTACATCTTCTCCCTGGTTCCAATCAGCGGGAGTTGCCACACTATGTTTTGCTGTAAGCTGCAATGAATCGATGACCCGTAGTACTTCAAAGAAATTTCTTCCTGTAGACGCCGGGTAGGTAATCGTGAGCTTCACCTTTTTATCAGGGGAGATAATAAATAATGATCGAACAGTAGTAGTTTCCGATGCATTAGGATGGATCATCCCATATAGGTTGGCAACAGTTTTATCTTCATCTGCAATAATAGGGAAATCAACGGTGCAGTTCTGGGTTTCATTAATATCATTTCTCCAACCCATATGCTTGTCGAGCGGATCAACACTTACCGCCATAACTTTTACATTTCTTTTTGCGAACTCTTCTTTCAGTAATGCTGTTCTGCCAAGCTCGGTTGTACAAACAGGGGTATAATCTGCAGGATGCGAAAATAGTACGCCCCAACTATCCCCAAGATATTCGTAGAAATCAATTTCACCTTCTGTGGTGCTGGCTTTGAAATTTGGTGCTGTATCACCTAAGCGTAGACTCATAATTGTAAGTTTAAGATATAAAGATAAGGTTGTGCAAATTAAAACAATAAGTTAAACTACTGAATTAACGAACTTGATAAAGTAAGGAATAAACATGTCATTAGTCTTTGGTAATTAACTGGTATATCATTTGCATTACGCATCATCTAAAAAGACATAACTCAAATTATGAAAACACTTATTATACTTTTATTTTCTTTACCCGGCATTTCCGCATTCGCACAGAACAACAGCACCGTTACTATTAATGTAACCCGAGCCAGGAATAGCGAACTGGTTGTTGACTCCAGATCCTTTACTCTAAATACTTCTAACAATACTATCGGATCCAATGATCCGGTTGTGATAACAGATCTTCCCCCGGGACAGCATACACTCCAGATGTTTAGTGTCAGTAGGAATGATGATACACGTAGAAAGATGAGCTCCGGAACTTTTAATACAAGGGCTGGCTTTGATATGGCCATAAATGTTAATAATGATGGTAGTTTGCAACTAAAAGAAACGAGTAACAGGGTCAGAAATAATCATAAGACCCCGATGAGTGATGCCAACTTTAGTATCTTATTAAAAGATGTTAAGAGACAGTGGGTACCAGGTACAAAAATGACTGCAGCATCCAATGCATTTTCGAACCCTAATAATTATTTTACTACTTCCCAGGCAAAACAATTAATCCAATTAATCAGCGATGAGGGTAACAGGGTTCAGTTAGCTAAAACTGCTTACAGAACTATTGTAGATCCTGCAAATTTCAATCAACTATACGATCTATTTGTAAACCAGATAAGTAAGGATAACCTTAGGGCTTATGTAGATAATTATAATAATAGGGGTAACACTGTTACCTACAAACACAAAGCTGCCATGTCGGAAGCAAGTTTCAATGAATTGTTGCATAGTGCACAAAAACAATGGGTACCGGGTGAAAAAATGAAAGCGGCAACAAATGCCTTTTCAAATCCCAATTATTATTTTACTACTGATCAGGCAAGGCAATTGATAACGCTGGTGAATGATGAAAACAACAGGTTGCAGTTGGCCAAATTATCTTACAAGACAATTGTTGATCCTAATAATTTCAGCCAGTTGTATGATTTGTTTGTTAAGCAGGGAAACAGGGATGAATTAATAGCGTATGTAGGCTCCTATAAGCATTGATATCTCTCTTAATTTTCGACTGTATTTTTATTTCTTCTCATAAACTCTCTCGCCATTAACAAAGCTCATCAAGACAGAAGTTTTTAAGATATCTTTTGCTTCAACATTCATCAAGTCTTTATCCAGAATGATAAAGTCTGCGAACTTGCCAGGTTCAATAATCCCCTTTTCCCCTTCTTCGAAATTACTTTTAGCAGCCCATATAGTCATCCCACGAATCGCCTCTTCCCTACTTAAGGCATTCTCCACCTGGAAACCTTTTTCCGGCCAACCCTTTGCATCTTTACGCACTACGGCAGCATAGAATGTTTTTATCGGAGAGATGTCTTCAACAGGAAAATCGGTTCCAAGAGGTATCCAACCATTTTGCTTTTCCAGGTCTTTATACGCATACGCTGTTTTAACTCTATCGCCTAGACGCTCTGACGCCCAATACATATCGGAAGTAGCATGGGTTGGCTGAACAGAAGGTATTACATTGTTATCTCCAAACAGATGAAAATCGTTTTTATTAACTACCTGCGCATGTTCTATCCTCCATCGCAGATCATTATGACCTTTTAAATATTTGGCATAAATGTGCAGCATTAAGCGATTACCAGAATCACCAATAGCGTGGGTGCACAATTGGAAGCCACGCTGAGCCAGCACCTTTGCAACTGAATCAAAATGTTCAGGGCTGCTTAGTAAGAATCCAGTCCAGCCCTTTCTGTCTGCATAAGGTTGCAACAGGCATGCACCTCTTGATCCTAATGCTCCGTCTGCATATAGTTTAAAAGCGCGGACGTTTAAGCGATCTGTTTTTATCTTACCTCTGGTGAAAAGAAAATCATAATTTTCCTTGTCGTCACTTAGCATGGCGTATATCCGCATCTTAAGATCGCCTGATTTTTGTAAACCATCAATGGCAAGAACCTGGCCGACCGAAAGTCCGCAATCATCAACTGTAGTTAAGCCCACTGCAAAGCAATTATATTGTGCAGTTAGTAGGGCATTTTTTATCTGAGTAGTTGAGGGTTTTGGCACTTTTGAATTTACAAGATCCACCGCATTGTCTACAAGGATACCAGTGAGCTCTCCATTCTTTACTTCAATTTCACCACCAGCTATTTTCATTCCTGCCTTTACTCCGGCTAGCTCTAATGCTTTCTTATTGGCGATAGCAGCGTGACCGTCTATCCTTCTTAATAATACCGGCCTGTCGGGGAATAACTCATTCAATTTTTGGTTTATCGGAAACTCTTTACCAGGCCAGGCATTTTGATCCCAGCCCCTACCTATGAGCCAACCCTCAGTATTTTTTTGAGCGAAGGAGGTTAACCTGGATAATACTTCTTCCCAGCTTTTGCTTCCTACAAGGTCTGCGGTTTGCAGGCCAAGCCCGTATGAAAAGAAATGCGCGTGTGCATCAATGAATCCCGGGAATATATATTTGCCTTTTGCATCTAGTTTTTCTTTAGCATCATATTTTGCCAACAGCTCATTTGATGTACCGACAGCTACTATTTTCCCCCTGTTCACAACAAATGCCCCGGCTTTAGAAAAAGCCTGATCAACTGTATACACAGTTGCGTTGTAAACTATCAGATCAACTTTTTGTTGGGAGGAACATGAGATAAGGATAACTAGATTGAAAGAGAGGAGAAATAATTTCATAAATAAAATTTTACTAAATGAAGGTATGAATCATTTCTTCTTCGGCCTCCCCGCTGCCCTAACAACACTCGATTTTCCAAACCTCGTCTTTACATCATCAATCGCTCTGTATAAATCAGTCTTCTTCTCAACATCATTAAACAAATTTGTTTGAACCGCATCATTTGTAAGATCACTCACCCTTACACCCAGAAGCCGGACAGGCAAACCCTTTTTATACAACCTGTGAAACAGATCTTTTGCAACGGGGATTATTTCATCATCAGAAGCGGTATAGGAAATGCTTGTCTGCCTTGAAGTGGTTTCAAAATCCGGATACCTGATCTTGACAGTAACACAGCCCGCGATCTTACCTTCCTGCCTCAGTTCAAAACATATCCTTTCAGTCATGCGCACGATCTCCGACATCAGGAATCCTATATCCAGAATATTCTCTTCAAAAGTATTCTCAGTTGAAATTGATTTAGCTTCATGATAAGGTTCTATCCTGGAAGAATGAGTGCCCTGCGATTTATTCCATAGATCTATTCCCCATTTACCAAGCCTCTCTTCAATTTCCTCAACACTGCGGGATTGCAGGTCAGCAATAGTTAGTATCCCCATATATTTCAATACCTGCTCAGTTTGATCCCCTACACCCGGAATTTTACCAACAGGAAGGGGCGCTAGGAATTCCTTCTCTTTTCCAAATGGCACATACAGGTAGCCGTTTGGCTTTGCCTCATTAGTGGCCATTTTAGCCACCATCTTATTTATAGAAAGGCCGAATGAAATAGGCAACCTGGTTTCATTGATGATCTGCTGCCTAAGATCTATAGTCCATTGCAATGGCTTAAAATATTTATCCATTCCGGTAAGATCCAGGTAGAATTCATCGATGGAAGCCTTCTCAAATAAAGGAGCTTTGGAGGCTATAATATCTGTTACTATCCAGGAGTATTTGCTGTATTCACCGCGGGTACCGCCAACTACTATGGCATGCGGACACAGCCGCATAGCAGTCTTCATGGGCATGGCAGAATGAATACCAAACTTTCTGGCTTCGTAACTGCAAGCTGCCACTACCCCTCTTTCATTATGTCCACCAACAATAACCGCTTTGCCCTTTAATGAAGGATCATTCAAGCATTCCACGGAAACAAAAAAAGAATCCAGGTCGAAATGTGCGATTATATGTTGAGGATCAGACATTAATTAAGAATTGAAGAATTTGCCATGAAGACACGCGTAGAGACGTAGCATGCTATGTCTCTACCTATAAATATCGAGCAATCCATCGGGCAGGGTAACAAATACCTTCCGATTTTTCTTATCGATCTTTTCTAAAGATTCTTCATGGATGGGAATGAGCGCTTCTTTACCATTCACCATTATCTTACATAAGACCTGGTGAGGTTGTTCGATCACTTCCAATACCTCCCCAAGGTCTTCATCATCATCGTTGATCATATTATAACCGAGCAGGGATATTGGCGCAGACACTCCTGCAAACTTTTGAAAATCGGGTTCCAATATCCATACCTCGCGTTGTAGGAGTTTGCGGGCTGCTTCTTTAGTTGCAAGACCTTCAAGTTTTACAAGCACCTCTTTATCACTTTTTATTTTGGTAGACTGGATAAAATATGGGATGAAAGAATCCTTTTGCTCTTCAATGAATATGGCTTCCAGGCCCTTCAAGGATGTTTTTTTTCCAAGGCTGTGTTGGAGGACTAAATCACCCTGTAGGCCAAAAGTGGCTACGAGTTTGCCTATTTTGAAGTAATTGTTCATCTTAAATGCAAATATGCCACAAAGACATGAGGACACAAAGTTACACGAAGGCTGTCTTAGTGTATCTTTGTGTCTTCGTGGCTATGGGAAAAAGTTAAAATTGTGAAAATTGGGTAATTTTTATACCCCCTTACCCAACTTCTTGCCTAACATTGCAATCTGACATTGTAATGTTTCTTCTATGAAGTTTATTCCAGTATTACTATTGAGCGCTTTTTTGCTGGGGCAAACCCCCTGGCTGACGGATATTAACCAGGCCAAGAAGGAAGCCTATCAAAAACATAGGTTGATCCTCCTTAACTTTTCGGGATCTGATTGGTGTTCTCCCTGTATTCAATTGAAAAGGAAAATATTTGAAAGTGAAACATTTAATCTGTTTGCTGATTCATCACTTATACTTCTGAATGCTGATTTTCCACGAAAAAAGAAGAACAAACCCTCTCCTGAACAGGTTGTTCTAAACGATGCCCTGGCAGAAAAATATAACCCAACCGGTAAGTTTCCCTATACCCTATTGCTGAATGATGAGGGCAAGGTATTAAAAGAATGGGATGGATATCCGGATATTAGTCCCTCGGAATTTGTTCTACAGGTTCAAGAAGTCCCACGTGCCATTTATTGAGCCTGCTTCCTCATTTTTATATAAAAGGGTAACCCGTTTAATGGGTAACCGTTTCGAAATAACGGTATCGCATACTGATCCCGGATATGCTGAAATATGCATTGATGCTGCCATAACCGAGATTAAGAGGATTGAAAAGCTACTGACAACATTTGATGAAAGCAGCCAAACCAACCTCGTAAACAGGATGGCTGGAACCGAGGCGGTAGAGGTTGACCAGGAAATGCTTGATTTGGTGAAGAGATCATTGAAGATCTCAGAAATTACACAAGGCGCTTTTGACATCACCTATGGATCGATAGACAAACGCTTATGGAATTTTGATCAGAACATGACCTCGTTGCCGGATCCTGAGACCGCAAAGCAATTGGTAAAATTGATCAACTATAGAAATGTTATCGTAGATGAAGAAAACAAGACCCTTTTCCTGAAAGAAAAAGGAATGAGGATAGGGTTTGGTGGTATTGGGAAAGGATATGCTGCTGAAAAAGCAAAAATCACTCTAAAGAATATGGGAATCGAAAGTGGGATAGTGAATGCAGCCGGAGATCTTTGCGCATGGGGTCAACAACCTAACGGAGATGTATGGACGATTGGCATTGCAGACCCCGATTCAACCCATCATCCATTTTCCTCTTTAAAGATCACCGATATGGCAGTGGCTACATCCGGTAATTATGAGAAGTATGCTACCATCAATGGGAAAAAATATTCGCATACCATTGATCCAAAAACAGGGTACCCGGTTTCAGGGATCAGAAGCGTAACGATCATTAGTACAAATGCTGAGATTGCGGATGCGCTTGCTACTCCGGTTATGGTAATGGGTGTAAATACCGGGCTTCATATGATAAATCAGCTTCCAACAATTTCTTGCATCATTATTGATGATCATAATAAATTATTTACTTCAAAAAATATCAAACTATCATAATGAAATTAGTTTTGCAACTATTATCGCTTTTAATACTTTTTAGTCTGCTTGCTACCTCCTGCTCTTCTCCCAAACAATACCAGAAGATGTATCTGAACGATGCAGAAATGCAGCTTGGACCACGAAAGGTGGAGAAATTTGAGATCAATTTCCAGGCTTACCGTGAAGGCGCCTCAGGTGCAAACAGTGGCAAAACAGGCGGAGGTTGTGGTTGTAATTAATCTTTTAATTATTAGCATTTATACATAAACATGAGAAAACTATCACTCGCGGTAATCGGTTTCTATATTGGAATATTAAGTGCTTTTTCACAAAGCTACCAGGACAGTGCATATAAAAGCAAGACCCTGAATGTGGAAGAAGTAAATTTTGTTACCGGTTACTATCACCAGGACGGGAATCATTCACCGGTTACTGGTGGAATAGGAACAGAAAAGCTCTCCGATTATGCCACTACCCTTGAACTCAAGCTCAACAAATATGATAAGAAGAATCTTAAGCATGAAGCTTCATTTGAACTTGGCGTGGATCATTATACTTCTGCTTCTTCCGATAAGATCGATCCCAATACCATCTCATCTGCATCTTCCCGCGATACACGGGTCTATCCATCGGCATCATATACTGTAACAAATGAAAGGAAAGGAAATGCTTATGGAGTCAATGCCTCTTACTCATATGAATTTGATTACCAGTCATTAGGAACAGGGGTAAGTTTTGCAAAAACCTCGAAAGACAATAATCGCGAATTCAGTTTGAAACTTCAGGGATATCTCGATAACCTAAAAGTGATCCTGCCTGTCGAACTGCGAACGGGAAACAATGGCAGACGTCAAAGGGATTATCCTTCAGCAAGCCGAAATTCTTTTAGTTCGTCTATGAGCTTTTCACAGGTCATAAATAAAAGGTTACAGTTCTCGTTGTTACTTGATCTTGTTTACCAGCAAGGGTACCTGGGTACACCCTTTCACAGGATATTTTTTAGCAATGGCACAGAAAAAAATGAGAACCTGCCATCAACCAGGTTCAAGGTTCCTATTGGAGTTCGTATAAATTATTTTGCCGGTGATAAGGTTGTATTACGGTCTTACTACCGGTATTACCATGACGACTGGGGACTAACGGCTCATACAGCAAGCCTTGAAATGCCGGTAAAATTGAGTTCATTTGTTTCAGTAAGTCCTTTCTATCGTTATTATTCCCAGACGGCAGTTAACTATTATGCCCCTTACCAGGCGCATACTATTTCGGAGCAGTTTTACACAACGGATGATGACCTTTCACAATTCAATAGTAGTACTGAAGGTGTAGGGATACGTCTTGCGCCACCTGGCGGTGTATTCCATTCTAAACATATAAATACGCTTGAGATCAGGTACGGGCATTATAGTCGAACGGATGGATTACACTCTGATATTATTTCGTTGAATCTTCAATTAAAGTGATGTCATCATATGTGGGGCTAATAAGAAGAAACATTTATTGACAATGCCTTCATTTTACTACCAGTTGTTTAAAGGAACTAACTAAAAAGCTTTGTTGGTCTCGCGAGTAAAATCATCTAGATTTGCACCTCTTTTGGAGAGTTGTCCGAGTGGTTGAAGGAGCACGCCTGGAAAGTGTGTATACTCGTAAGGGTATCGAGGGTTCGAATCCCTCACTCTCCGCATCCATCAAATCAAATTCATTCAAAATGCTATAAATCAGATGTTTATGGCGTTCCATCGTTTACAACTTCAAATATCTTATTTTTTATGGCGAATACTACAATTCCGGCAGAATTCTTCGCTCGCATCTTTTCTAAAATCTTTATTCTATACCCTTCAACAG
>JADGPY010000075.1 GCA_017882205.1 Chitinophagaceae bacterium | reverse complement strand
TCAAGGTTGTTGAAGAGTTAAAAAGAAGGATTACCGGAGGAGAAGAAGCAAAGAAAATATTTGCCAATGATGAATCCGTTGTAGACCTCTACCAGAAGATGGCTAAATACCTTAAGAAACTTGGCCGTAATGATGAAGCCCTGGCATACCTTGAAAAATCGAACATAGAAAATATTAAGCTGCGACTTAAGAATAATGATGGGGATTTCGGAAATGCAGCAGAGCAAACAGCTGCGGTTACCGCTAAAGAAAAGAAGACAGAGATCACCCAGTTCGAAAAACAACGGGTTGAAGAACTTGCAAAACCTGCCGAACAGCAAAACAAGGAAAAGATTGCCCGGCTTGAGCAGATGACTACAGTTGCTGAAGAAGATTACCAGAAATTCATTGTTGACCTTGGCAAGAAATATCCACATAGAAGTGATCTTCAACAAATCAATGCGGGGCAGTTCAGACTTGAAAGGAAACACATTCCTCCAGATGTTGCCATGCTAAGCTACCTGGTAACCAATGACGAGTTGAGTATTTTTGTTGCCATGAAGGATACATTGCTGATCAAGGATATTCCTATAGATCAAAAGCTACTCGAAACTAAAATCAAGCAGTTTTATAATGCAAACGCTAATCCAAAAGCTAAAGATAGCCGGTTGAAGCGTGGTGCTGTAGAAGATGAAACCAAGGCCAATGCTCCAGTGGATGTGGATGCCCTTTCAGCAGAATTATACAACCTCTTAATTGGTCCGGCAAACGCTGCCATAGCTGGAAAAAAACGCATTGCGATAGTGCCGAGCGGGCTGCTTTGTTTTGTGCCATTTCAATCATTGGCAACAAAAAACACCGCTGGTGTGATTAGCTATTTTGGTGAGGAAAAGCAGGTGTTTTATGTAAATAAGATTACCACAGTTACCAATGGACGCAACCAGGCATTTAATGACCTTAAAATTGTGGCGGTAGGAAATGCAGATCAGTCGCTCGCGAATGCCGAATTGGAAGTGAAAGCTTTAAAGCAGGAGTTTCCTACAGCCGTTGTTTATATCGGGGATGCGGCTACAAAGAAAAATGTATTGGGAACCCGCGGTGAATATAATATTCTTCACCTGGCAACTCATGGCATATTGGATTATAGCAATGCAGAAAACTCTTATCTCGTATTTGCCTCCGATAAAACCAATGGAGATGATGGAAAGTTGCACATCAGTGATATTTACCAGATCAAGGATATTGACCGGTTTGCAATGGTAACACTATCCGCCTGCGAAACTGCTGTAGTTAAAGACATCATTGATGGTTGGCCTATTTCCACAGCTTCTGCATTTATTGAAGCTGGGGTTCCTACGGTTATAGCCAGCTTGTGGAAGGTGGACGATAAGGCAACCAGTTTGCTAATGGAAAAGTTTTATGCAAACATGAAGACGATGGATAAAGTGGCTGCTTTGCAAAATGCACAGATGTGGCTACGACAGCAAAAAGAATTTTCCGATCCTTTTTATTGGGCACCTTTTCAGCTGGTGGGATTGTGGCAGTGAACCCAAGGCTGAAGCCATTGGGTGGTATTAATTTCGCCGCATTTGCCAGATTTTAACTTCCATCCATTATATTTGATATTCACTAGGATTTCACAAAAGCATGTTCAATCTTATTTTATTTGGTCCTCCGGGCAGTGGGAAGGGTACGCAATCTGAAAAACTGATTGTAAAATATCATCTTAAACATTTGTCAACAGGGGATCTGTTGCGCTATGAAATACATAACCAGACACCTCTTGGCCTGGAAGCAAAGAATTTCATGGATAAAGGTCAATTAGTTCCTGATGAAGTGGTTATTGGAATGATTAGTTCCGCATTGGAAGCGCATCCGGAGGTGAAAGGCTTTTTATTTGATGGTTTTCCAAGAACCTCCGCACAGGCGGAGGCTTTAGACAAGTTACTAGAATTGAAAAAAACTTCTATCGCAGTAATGCTGGCCCTGGAGGTTTCAGAAGAAGAACTGGTGAAACGATTATTAAAGCGTGGGGAAACCAGCGGCCGATCAGATGATAATAACGACACAGTGATCAGGGCACGGATCGTTGAATATCATAAAAAAACTGCGCCTGTAGCTGATCATTATAAAAAATCGGATAAAGTGATCATGGTAAAAGGAGAAGGGAGTGTGGACGAAATATTTGCTTCGCTTTGTAAAGAGATAGACCAGCGGCTATCATAAAGAATTCACATCCAAAAATGTAAGATCATGAATGATCAGAAAAAAGAATTCCTGCAAAACGAATTTATTCCATTACTACAAAAACTTCATTCAGAAGATAAAGGCAATTGGGGTGTGATGAATGCACAGCACATGGTGGAGCATTTTGATGATGCCGTAAAAAATGCCAGCGGTAAATTAGCCTTGCCAGTATTAAATGAAGGAGAAACTCTTGTGAAATACAGGGAATTTCTTATGTCTGAAAATCCCATGAGGGAGGGAACAAAAAATCCTTTGATGCCGGAAGAGCCCGCCCCATTGCGTCAACCTGATATGAATTCTGCGATTGCAAAGTTGCAATTAGAGATGGATTATTTTTTTATGGTGTATGAACGGGATAGTGCATTAAAAAACAATAACCCCTTTTTTGGAGAGCTTGATTATAGTCAACAGGTTCAATTGCTGCATAAGCACGCCATGCATCATTTGAAGCAGTTTGGGTTGGTATGATTTGCTACCGACATTAGGCCGCTGACGCGGCAATGGACCTTACGTCGCTGATGCGTCTATTTATTCATCCCTCGAATCTCTCCTTTATTCCTCTTAATTTAGCGTAAATTTTACCTGATGAAATTAGCCAACTATGTTACGGGCAAATGGATAGATGGAGATGGAGAAGGCCAGGCACTATATAATGCTGTAAACGGAGATCTTGTTGCCAATGCCAGCACCCTTGGACTCGATTTTAAAGGGATTCTTGAATATGGGAGAACCACCGGCAGCCCTACCTTGCGAAAAATGACCTTTCATGAAAGAGGTAGGATGTTGCGTGCATTAGCATTGCACCTTATGGCGCAAAAAGAAAAGTTTTACAACATAAGTTATAAGACCGGGGCCACAAGAGCTGATAGCTGGATTGACATCGAGGGAGGTATTGGAAATTTATTCTCCAATGCATCACTTCGCAGAAAGCTTCCGGATGAAACTTTTTGCCTGGATGGTGATACCATAGGTTTAAGCAAGGGTGGCACATTTGTGGGGCAGCATATTTTACTGCCTAAAGAAGGGGTGGCAATACATATTAATGCATTTAATTTCCCTGTCTGGGGAATGCTTGAAAAAATAGCAGTCAATTTACTCGCAGGAGTAGCTGCAGTTGTTAAGCCAGCTTCGATAACCTGTTATCTCACACAGGCAGTTGTTTCTGAAATCATTTCTTCAGGTATATTGCCTAACGGTGCCTTGCAGTTGCTTTGTGGAAGCGCAGGCGATATTTTAGACCATGTTACTTCACAGGATGTGATCACATTTACAGGATCTGCATCAACAGGGTTGAAATTAAAAGCTCATCCACGTGTAATGAATGAGAATGTTCCCTTCAACCTTGAAGCGGATTCATTGAACTGCGTTGTATTGGGTGAGGATGTAACACCGGGAAAACCTGAGTGGGATATTTTTATAAAAGAAGTAAGAAAGGAAATGACAGCAAAAGCAGGGCAGAAATGCACTGCTATCAGAAGAATATTTGCGCCGGAAAATAGAATGGAAGAGGTTTGGACTGCCATAGCGAAAGCGTTATCCCAAACTTCTATTGGCAACCCTGAAAATGAAAAAGTAAGGATGGGCGCTCTTGCAGGCCAATCGCAGAGGGATGAGGTAAAAGGACAGGTTCAAAAATTATTGGCATGCTCACAGATAATTTATGGAAGCCTGGATAGCGTGGAATTGATTGATGCCGATGCAGTAAAAGGTGCGTTTATGAGTCCATTGCTATTATTGAATAATGAACCATTCTCCGGAGAGCCGTCACATAATGTGGAAGCGTTTGGTCCTGTTAGCACCATCATGCCTTATAAAAATATAGATGAGGCAATTGCATTATCTAAAAAAGGGAAAGGCTCTTTATGCACTAGCATTATAACAGCCGATGAAAAGATTGCCAGGGATTATGTAATTGGCGCGGGAAGTTTTCATGGAAGAATTTTAATATTGAATAATGATTGTGCAAAAGAAAGCACTGGTCATGGCTCACCTTTACCATTGCTTGTTCATGGTGGTCCCGGTCGGGCAGGTGGTGGTGAAGAAATGGGAGGATTGCGTGGAGTGAAACATTATATGCAACGTACTGCAATTCAGGGTTCACCAACAATGTTAACTGCGATCACAAATGTGTACCAGCCTGGAGGTAAACAAACCGAAGAGGTGCAACATCCCTTTCAGAAATATTTCGATGATCTGAAAGTTGGTGAGACTTTGATAACAGGTAAGAGAACAGTGACAGAAGCGGATATTATAAATTTTGCAAATATTAGCTGGGATCATTTCTATGCGCATGTGGATCATACTTCGCTGGAGGGTACCATTTTTGAGAAGCCTGTTGCCCATGGATATTTTATCCTGAGTGCAGCAGCAGGCCTGTTTGTAGATGGCAAAAAAGGACCCGTTCTATTGAATTATGGGCTTGAAGAATGCAGGTTTACCAAGCCCGTATATGCAGGTAGTACCATTGGTGTACGATTAACTGTGAAGGAAAAAATATCACAGGAGGTGAAGGATGAAAACGATGTACCAAAGGGAATAGTAAAGTGGTATGTTGAGGTATATGATGAATTGAATGAAACAGTTGCAGTAGCTACTATTTTAACCATGGTTAGAAGGAGGGCGGTCGGGGCTCCCGATCGATAGTCCAAAATTTTTGGTAACTTTAGGCATCTAAATAAGAATAATGTCAGTTGATACTTTACATCCAAAACCCAATCTTACAGCAAAGGATTTCGCAACCGACCAGGAAGTTCGCTGGTGTCCTGGATGTGGGGATTACTCGATTTTAGCGCAGGTGCAAAAGATCATGCCGGGCCTGGGTATACCCAGAGAAAATATCGTGATCATATCCGGGATAGGCTGTAGCAGCCGCTTTCCATATTATATGAATACATATGGGATGCATAGCATTCATGGTCGTGCAACAGCCATCGCAAGTGGCTTAAAAGCAAGCCGTCCCGAGCTTAGTGTATGGATCGTCACGGGGGATGGTGATAGCCTCAGTATTGGTGGTAACCATACGATTCACCTGCTGCGCAGGAATTTTGATGTAAACATCTTACTATTCAACAACCAGATTTATGGTTTAACGAAAGGACAATATTCGCCTACTTCCGAAGAGCACAAGATTACCAAGAGCAGTCCTTATGGAAGTATAGACCATCCATTCAACCCACTTGCATTAGCTATGGGTGCAGATGCAACATTTATTGCAAGAAGTATGGACAGGGATACAAAACATCTGCAGGCAATGATACTTCGGTCGCAGGAACACAAAGGGTCATCATTTCTTGAAATATACCAGAACTGCAACATTTTTAATGATAGTGCATTTGAAATTTTCACTGAAAAAAGCAGCAAGCAGGATGAAGCATTGTTCCTGGAGCATGGTCAACCTTTACTATTTGGTGCGCAGAAAAATAAAGGGATTAAATTAGATGGATTAAAGCCAGTAGTGGTTGAACTCGGTAGCGAAGCAGGAACTGCTGATCTATGGATCCATGATGAAAAAGATATCTACAAAGCTCAAATACTTACCCGGATGTTTGATGATCCGCGGATAGAGGGCCATTTCCCACGCCCATTTGGGGTTTTCTACGAAACCCAAAGAGATTGTTACGAAGACATCATGTCTATGCAAATTGAAGAAGTGATTGCCACCAAAGGCAAAAGTGATCTGGATAAATTGCTGAAGGGGAGAGAGACCTGGACGATAAATTAGAAACCACTTCTTAGAGTATAAATTTCACCGCAAAGATT
>JADGPY010000394.1 GCA_017882205.1 Chitinophagaceae bacterium | reverse complement strand
CCATCGCCCAGATAATGTTTCCTTCCCTCGTACATATGCTGCTCAAAATAATTGCCCTCCTTTTCCATCTCGCTTTGGAAAAATTGAACTGTCCATTTAGGAACCTGTTCATCATCAATACCATGAAATTCTATCATTGGAGGTAATCCTTTTCTTACATTATGTGCAGGAGAGATACTCCATATTTTAGTTCTTCGGTCACCAAGAAGGCGATCGCACCAGCCTTCAACGGCATTTACACATGCTGAAAACAACAACACTGCATTTGGTGAACAGCTTATGCTAAGATTATCGGATTTTTCATTGTAATCCTCAATCATTGCAGTGCATAATGCCAGATGGCCTCCGGCAGATTGGCCTGCAGCGACTATTTTATTTCTGTCAGTATGAAGTTTTTCAGCGTTTTCACGAACCCATCGTATTGCCGATTTTGCATCCATTACACATTCGATCGGGCTTATTGTTTTACTTGGGATCTCTCCATTATCAATTGATAATCGATAATCTACAGAAATAGTTACAAAGCCCATCTTGGCGTAGCGTTCACAAGTAGTAAAAAACTCACCTGGGGTTCCATAAGCCCATCCTCCCCCATGAAAGAATACAATAGCTGAATTATTTTCTTTTTGAAATGTTTGGTCTGTATAAAAGATATCAACCTTAAGTTTAAATGTGTCAATTGTTTTGTAGACTTCCTGAATATGGATTACCTGGCTGCTGGTTTTATCCTGATCTGTGCCTACGACACAAGTAGCACTGGCGAGAAGAGACAAGCTCAGGATAAGAGAGACAAATATGGTTTTCATAGAGATTCTTTTAATATTGGGCTATTTGTCGTAAATGTAATATATAAGCGGCAATTAGACCAATAATATGGCATATATGGCGGGTGTTGAACCGCCTTTACCAAAAAGCACTGATTCTCCCGCAAAAGATAAAGCAGCCTGGGCTGAGAAAATCTATCCTGTCATTAATCTTCTCGAAGCAAATGGGATAACCTGGGATTGGGTAAATAAAAATCTGATAAAACAACTTTACATCCCCGTTAAATTTAATGGTACCTACACCTCTACTCGTCAGGAAGAAAGAGGACTGGAGAGACAATATCAGTTTCAGATTTTCTTCACAGGAAGGCGTCTACAAATCATTTTTCCAGATCGATGAAATCGATCCACATGCAACCTATTTGATTGACCTCGGCAAGGTTTATTTTACTGCAGAAGTAATGATTAATGACAAACCGGTTGGACACCGTATTTATGCTCCTTATAGTATAGATATAACAAATTATCTGAAAAAAAGAAAAAATTCAATTGATGTAAAAGTTACACCAGGCCAGTTAAATGGCTTTATCGGGGAAGCCGCACATGGGAACAAGCTCTATAACGCTTATAAGGGAAAGCAAAATGATCTTACGTCTGCTGGCTTAATAGGTCCGGTAAATATTCTGAAACAATGAGTTCCCAAAGCTGCACCCAGGTCCTCTGTTTTGTTATCACATCTTATTTTTTCTGCTCTTTCAAAAAGGTCTGGTACCACAGGTAACTCTGTTTTGGAAAACGATCCTGAGTTTTGAAATCGACATACGTGATTCCAAAACGCCTTGAAAAGCCCATAATCCATTCCAGATTATCAAACATGCTCCACACAAAATAGCCTTTGATATTTACTCCCTTTCTAATTGCCTCGTTAACAGCTTTTATGTGTTTTTGAATATAGGCCATGCGTAATACATCATTTACTTTTCCATTTTCAAATTTTTCATCCATTTCACCATAACCGGCACCGTTTTCTGTAATGATTATCTCAGGATTACTATATTGTTTTTTTAAACTTACCAGACCATCTACAAATGCAGCAGGATTAACGAATCCGTTGAACATTTCCGGTTTATCAGGATTCTTTCCGTTAACAAGACCGAAAAAACCGGCACCTGGTTTTTCGTGATACATATTTACACCATAGTAATTGATCCCGAGAAAGTCGGTTTTGGCTGATTTTATGAGATCCATATCACCTGCCTGAATATCGCCATATTGTGACGCTTTCAAACGGTCAAAAAGTTCTTTTGGATATGAACCTTTGAAAGCGGGATCCATAAACAGGTTATTCCACACTTTTCTGACCAGATTGAGTGAAGTTTTACCTGACTCAGACGCAGTGCTGTCAAGATCACAAAGCATGAAATTAAACGTAATTCCGATCTTCCCGCCTAAGTTCTTCGTGTGATATAAATTTACACTCTGGGCATGAGCCAGCATCAAATGGTGAATATGCGCAAAGTGTTCTGAAATATATTTTTCAGAAGCAGGAATTGAAGGCATCTGTTTACTGTCAATCGCATCAAAAAGTGTCTGCAGGAAAAACATTTCAATTGATGGTTCATTGAAAGTAAGAAATGTTTTAACCCGGTCTCCGAATCTGTCAAAGCACAGATTTGCATAGTCGGTAAACCAATTTACACATTCTCTGTTCATCCAGCCACCTTTATTTGCGAGTGCCAGGGGCATATCAAAATGATAAAGAGTGACAAGAGGCTTGATTCCATTTTCTATCAATGTGTTAATCACAAAATTATAGTAATCTATTCCTGCTTCATTTACTTTCCCGGTGCCTTCAGGCAAAACTCTCGGCCATGAAATCGACATACGATAGGTGTTGATACCTAAATCTTTCATTAATTTGACATCTTTCAGAAATTGATTTCTGTCATACTCATTAATTGCAATGTCGCCGTTTACATCCTGACCGGTAGCCATTTTAGCAAGACTGTAAGGAGGATTCAGATATTTGTCCCAGATATTTGGGCCTCTTCCGTCAGCTTTAGTGCCACCTTCTACCTGATAAGCTGCAGATGCTGCACCCCAGAGAAAACCTTTTGGAAACTGAAGTTTTTCAATATGCTTATTTTGAGCTCTTGATATTTGCAATAAACAGCTCAAAAGGATCAATGTTATCCATGATGTTTTCATATTACTTTTCCAATTAGATTAGTTTATATTTAGTACGATTATATCATCCTTTTAAAACTAAAGAAAGTAAGAATCAATTTTCTTTTGTCCCTTTGATATTAGTTAAACCCAACGGGGAATTAAGTTCACCCTTCCCGAAATAACCTCCCTTTATGAAACTATACTGGAGAAGGAGCTGGACAGTATATGATGATGCTCTGAGGAATGAAATGGTATTGGCTATCTGAATTTTGCAATAAATAAATATTCAATTTTTCGGTTATTTATCAGGAATGAAATCCATGGCAACCGAATTCATGCAATATCGTTTCCCCGTTGGTGGGGGACCATCATCAAAAATATGTCCCAGGTGTCCTCCGCATCGTCCGCAAAGAACTTCAATCCTTTCCATACCTAGAGAAGTATCTGACCTTTGTACTGTACTGTTCTTATCTTCCTGTTCAAAAAAGCTTGGCCATCCGCAAGTACTGGCAAATTTGGCTTCGGAACGAAATAGTTTTCTGCCACATGCTGCACAATAATATGTTCCTTTTAAATCTGCATTCCAGTATTT
>JADGPY010000393.1 GCA_017882205.1 Chitinophagaceae bacterium | reverse complement strand
TTATTATCATGGGTTCCGGTTAAGGTAAACTGGATGCTGTTAATCACTACAGGAAAAGTAGTCACATCCATTTTTACAATATAAATTATGTTGTTGTTTGTACCCTGTGCAATATTAGAAGCAGCAACGGTGGAGGTAGTAAGCGTTATACTTGCCGCCAGTATGGTTTGTAAGCCTGCGATATCGGTTTGGTTATTAGTCATGGTCGGAGCAGTGGTATATCCAAAAGTTACGGGATTTGCGGCACCATTTAATTTAACGGTATTACCAGTGGTTGCCGCTGGATCGGTGTTAAATGTTATAATAAAGTAGCCCGATGAACCGGCTGCAATATTTAAATTGCTAACATAATTAAAAGGAGCATTATAAGCATGCGGTGCAGCAAATAAAGCAGATGTACTAGACATTTGAGTTGCACCCGCTAAGGATGGAGCCGAAGCATTAAAGAATATGTTTAGGGTAGTTAAATCATTATTATCGTGTGTGCCTGTTAAAGTAAACTGAATGCTGTTAACCACAACTGGTAAGGTAGTCACATCCATTTTTACTATATAAATTATGTTGTTGTTTGTACCCTGTGCAATATTAGAAGCAGCAACGGGGGAGGTAGTCAACGTAACATCAGCAAATGAACGAGTGTTGAAAAACAGGCAGAAAGCGGTCAACATTAGGGCGGATAATTTTCTGTTCATGATTTACATTTTTTAGGATATAAAAATAAAGTATGCGTTTTGCCCTATGATTTCGTTTACTCAAAGTTCCTTGCAGGAGATGTTGCCAGGAAGGAGAAGCATTATTTTTTCCTTAAACAGTTAATTAGGGTACAGTAAAAATATATAAAAGTTCTTTAAAATTCTTAACAGATAAGTATTGTAGTAGAAAAAATAATGGGTGACGATACTTTTATCTCCCATTAATATTGATTCCCTCATTTAAAAGAACTCATTTCACGCTTCCCGCCATTTAACTAAATCCGTCTAAATTTATCTTTCTGCACCATGGGTTTCTTTGTACCTTATTGTATGTAGATGCCATTCATCCAAGATTTTCTACCGTTCATCCTAAATACTATTTATTTTATTTAGACTTAAAAAATGCTAAAACTTAGTGTGGTATTGAGTTTTCGTGATTTTAATGCTGACTTATACAGCCAGCTACTATAAACAATATGGTATTATGTATTGCATAGTATTAATTAAACTACTATCTTTGTTATAGAAATCAGTAAATCAATAAAAATGACATCATGAATATTGAAAACACAGCCAGCCAGATGCGGAAAGGGGTTTTGGAATTCTGTATTCTTTCGGTGATAAAATTGGGGGAAGCTTATCCTTCAGATATAATCGATAAAATGAAAGCAGCCAACCTTAATATCCTGGAAGGAACACTTTATCCGCTGCTAACAAGGCTAAAGAATGCCGAACTACTTACTTATAGGTGGGTAGAAAGCAACAGTGGCCCCCCTAGAAAATATTTTATGCTAACAGAAAAAGGGGCTGCATTTTATAAGGAGCTTGAATCAACCTGGGAAGAACTTGCTAATGCAGTTGAAGCCATCACAGGTGAAAACAACTCAACCAATACTACAACTTCAACAAACCAATAAATTGATCTGAGATGAAAAAAGTAATAAACATAAATTTCCAGGGTAGAGTAGTTCCTATTGAGGAATCATCCTTTGAGATATTAAAGCAATATACTGACAGTTTGAGAAATTATTTCTCAAATGAAGAGGGCAAGGATGAAATAATCAATGATATAGAGAGCAGGATTGGCGAGCTTTTCCAGGAAAGAATCAAAAATGGTTCAACCTGTATCACTGATGATGATATCAATGCCATTATTAATAATATGGGCCGGCCACAGGATTTTGCTGCAGCGGATGATGCAGAAGGAACCCAGCAGCAATCTTTTAACGCGCAAACTTCTGGTACCCAAAGCCAATCTTATTCTTCAGCGTATTCTCACAAACGACTATATCGTGACCAGAACCACAGAGTATTAGGAGGTGTATGTAGTGGCATTGCAGCATATTTTAATATAGAACCTATCATTATTAGGCTGGTCTTTATTTTCTCAGGAATTGGATTTTTTGCATACCTGTTATTATGGGCATTTATTCCAAGCAGCGATACAGTTCAGAACGGTGTTCGTAAAAGATTGTATAGAAATCCTGATGATAAGATTATTGCAGGGGTTTGCAGTGGGATCGCCAGCTATTTCAGCATAAATGTGTGGATCCCAAGGCTTCTATTTTTGATTCCATTCATTTCAATATTCTTCAGGTGGGGGCATTTTGGCCCATTAAGCTTTCCGAATTTTATCAGTTTTTCATTTAGCCCCGGAACGATACTTATATACATCATTCTTTGGCTGGTGATTCCCGAAGCAACCACTACCTCAGAAAAACTGGAAATGAAAGGAGAGAAGGTAGATATGAATTCAATAAAGAACTCTGTAATGGAGGAAATGAAAGGTGTAAAGGAGCGGGTAGAAAAAATTGGAAAGGAAGCAAAAGAATTTGCTCAGCAACATGGCCCAGCTATGGGAGCAAATATATCTTATGCTGCCAGGAGAACCCGGAGATCATTTGGGGATTTTATAGTGATTATGCTTAAAATATTTTTATTCTTTTGGCTGGGGGTATTCGCCCTTACCATCTTTGGCCTTGCAATTGCCGCAACCGGGCTGTTTCCTTTTAAAGATTATTTATTGACAGATGGCTGGCAAAACTGGATGGCCTGGGGATCGTTACTTTTCATGGTATATGTTCCCGTGATCGGCATCATTACCTGGCTCATCAGGAGAATTGCCGGTATCAAAAGTAATAGTAAAACGATGAGGTTTGGCTTCCTGATACTTTGGCTGGTGGGAGTATTCTGTTTTATCTCTCTAATCGGATCAATAGGAAGGGATTTCAAGAGTATAAATTCTGCTCCAACGGAAACGGTGAATCTTCTTAATCCCACCGTAAGCAGGCTGGAAGTGCAGGGCATCTCGAACAGGTTTCGGACTTTCAGAATACAACCCTTCGCCGCATGGGATGAAGATACGGTTTATGTAAATAATGTGAGCATTAGACTAATCAAGTCTCCAAATGATAGTTTCCAGGTTACAACCACCAAGTTCTGTAACGGTAGTAGCAGGCGCTATGCTGATACATTAGCTGCAGCCATGCGTTATAATATTGAACAAAAAGATAGCACCCTATATATAGATAAAGGAATAGGCTTTACTGAACATGACAAATTCAGAAACCAGCATGTTGTAGTAACTATTGCCATTCCGGTTGGAAAAGTAATTAGGATAGGTAATGTTGGCTGGGGCAACTGGGAACATTTTCAAATAGGATGGAACAATGCGGATGATGATTACGATTGGGGCAACCAGGAATTTAGCTGGTGGGGGAACCATAACGAGGATCTCATAATGAAAGCCGACGGCTTATATACATTGGATGGCGAACCAGTTGATGTTCATCGTAAGCAAGTAAAATCCCGTAAACATAAATATATGAGTGAGGATGGTAGTGACGGACCCATGCCTCCAGATGCGCCAGGTACTTACCGCTATGAACAAACGCAAAGAAAAATAGACTCTTTACAATCTATAAAGGACAGGCAAATTCAAAAACTAAAAGATTCCCTGGAAAAAGTAAGGGATCAGATAGATAATAAAATACAAAAAATAGAAAATGGTACCAGCCAGGAAGCATTTATCCAGCACGATGATCGTTACTCTGATTTCATATCGGTCATTTAAAATAGTTTCAAAGTTTAGTTGAAGTTGAAACAAAAGAAGGCTCTGAGCGAAAGCGAGGGGCCTTTTTAATGCGTAGCCGGTTTGTATTTTTCTACCGGGCTGAAATGGCTAACGCTATTTTAAAACTCAGAACTTAGAACTTCTCTTTATTTTTGCACTCCTAAAACTTTTTCATGAAGCAAACACCGTTTACTCATAAACATATAGCCCTGGGTGCAAAAATGGTAGACTTCGCCGGTTATTCTATGCCGGTAAGTTATACTGGAATTAATGAGGAACATGCGGCTGTCCGTAATAATGCCGGGGTTTTTGATGTGAGCCACATGGGTGAGTTTATTTTGAAGGGTGAAAATGCCTTAGACCTCATTCAACGTGTAACTTCCAACGATGCATCCAAATTAACTGAGGGAAAAGCACAATATAGTTGTCTCCCAAACATCAATGGTGGGATCGTAGACGATCTGATCGTTTATTGTATTGAGGAGAATAAAGTATATATGCTGGTGGTGAACTCGGGCAATATTGAAAAAGACTGGAAGTGGATCAGTAGCCATAATACGAAGGGGGTGGAAATGCACGACATTTCAGAAAAAACCTGCCTTCTTGCTATCCAGGGTCCCAATGCTACAAAAATTCTTCAGTCCCTTACGGATGTGGATATAATGAACCTGAAATACTACACATTTGTAAAAGGCAATTTTGCGGGGGTAGATAATGTCCTTATCAGCGCCACTGGTTATACAGGGTCTGGAGGGGTGGAGATCTATTTTGAAGATATCAATGGAGCGGCGGATAAGATATGGGACAAAATATTTGAAGCAGGAAAATCAAATGGCTTAAAACCTATCGGGTTAGGAGCAAGAGATACTTTGCGTTTAGAGATGGGTTATTGCCTGTACGGAAATGATATTGATGATACTACATCTCCTTTAGAAGCAGGACTGGGATGGATTACAAAATTCACCAAAGAATTTGTAGCCAAAGAAATTCTTGAGAAACAAAAAGCAGAAGGAGTTCTCCAAAAATTAGTTGGTTTGGAAATGGTGGAGAAGGGAATTCCGCGCCATGGTTATGACTTAAAAGACCATATGGGTGCTACCATAGGTCGTGTAACCAGTGGTACCCAATCACCTTCACTGGGAAAGGCGATCGCCATGGGATATGTGAATTCAGGCTTTTCAGCCATTGACACCCAGGTATATGTGAAAGTCCGGGATAAACTGCTGATAGCAAAAGTGGTTAAAATGCCTTTTGTCTAAAGCAATTCCGGATCTGGTATTACGCATTCACATTTCTACAGTAAGAATCATTTAATGAAACAAATTAGAAGAAATCAGAATAACAAGCCTTCCCTATATACATGCATGTCGCCGGCACTTTTGAATCTATATGAGGTGAGCAGCAGTATTGTAGTGATCATTGATGTATTACGCGCTACTTCTACCATTGCAACGGCACTTTATAATGGAGCAAAAAGCATTATCCCGGTGGATAGTGTTGCAGAATGTATCAAGCTTGGAAGGCAGATGGAAGTGATTACAGCAGGTGAGCGTGACGGACAGATCGCAGAGGGGTTAACTTATGGTAATTCTCCCTTTCAATACCCAAAGAAATTCATTAAAGGGAAAGTGTTGGTACTCACTACAACCAATGGAACAAAATTATTGCATATGGCACTTGCTGAAAATGCCAAAGGGATCATTACCGGATCTTTTTGCAATTTATCAGCGGTATGCAATTACCTGGTCGAACAAAAGCACAATGTAATCCTTGCCTGTTCTGCCTGGAAAGATAAAATTAACCTTGAGGATACGTTGTTTGCGGGTGCAGTTATTAGTCGTGTAAAAGAAAATTTTAATATTAATTGTGATTCATCTAAAATTGCCGAAACGTTGTACTATGAAGGGAAACACGATTTGTTTGAATTTATGAAAAGTAAAGATGCTTCACATTATCACCGGCTCATGAATTTCGGATTAGAGGAGGACATTCGGTTCTGCCTTACTGAGGACAATTCAAACATTCTTATTGTATATGAAGGAGGAAGATTGCTGGCCCGGTAGGAATATTTATACACAAAGTTTCTATTTTCAAGCCAATCACAAGCTATTTTTCGTTACTTTTGCAAATTGTCAATTTTTGAATGGCAGTAATACCCGTTCTTAAAATTCATATCTGGCATAATTTAAAATCGAGTATCTAAAATCATCAAATAACCTTGGCGTTACCACACCTGATTAAATATGTTTATAACTCCGGAACCGATGAGGTGATCAGGCGAGGAAAGAAAATTCATGCATTTGGCTATGTTGAACTGGTAGAACATGATGATCTGATGAATTCGGTTACTTTCCGGGTTCGTGATGATAGTTACACTACCTTTTACAAAGTTCATATTCAAAAATACAGTGATCCCAGAACACTAATGGTTCGGTGTACCTGCCCCTATAACCTAAGTGATATTTGCAGGCATGAAGCAGCAGCCCTTTTTCAATTGCAGGATCTGTTAGATAAGAATATGCTGGGAAATCATGAGGCAGCAGTTTATAATCAAAAGCATACTGTAGCAAAGATGAAATTCATCGACCTTAAAATGGTCCGTATGCTGGCATCGCCTAACAATTATGAAGAGGCAGAAGAAATCTTAAGAAGTACCAAAGCAAATATCATCAGGGCAGCAAATGAGAGAGTGGAAGCCACCCTTGATTATAATGGAAATTCTTATACCCTTGTTCTTCAAAAAAATGAAGAAAGAAACTTTGATACTTCCTGCAATTGCGAGGAAACTGTTCACCCTTTATGCGCCCATAAGACAGCCTTATTTCTTCAGTTGCTGAACTCCTATGGTCCCCATTATTTTGATAGCATCCGAAATTGGGATATGGAAAAGAACAAATTGCTTGAAGCTTATGGCTATAGCCTTGATGAAGACCTGAATGGAAAATTTGAATTTGCTTATAAAGAAGGAAAGCCATATTTAAGGGTCCTGGATAGTGAAATTAAAAGACTCACCCCTGCTTCAAATGCAAGGCCTTTACTTCCTGTGAGACACGAACCGGTTGAAGTTGACACGGTTACAACGGTTAAGAAATTAGGGTTGGTTTTTAATGCAAATGAAAAAGCATTTCCATACTTTTCTTTGGACGTTATCCAGGGCGAAACTGATGAGGAAGTAAAGAAATTTTTGGGAAGGATAGAGAAGCTCGATCTAAGTAAGTTTATCAATACAGAACCATTTAGCGAAGAAGATAGACATCTATTGCAACAAGTTCGGAAGTTGCAAAGTTCAGAGATAAACAAATACCTAAACCGAAATTCTCCTTTTAGTGGTTTCTGGGAAAATATTATCCAGCATGAAAATGATGAACTGCCAGAGGAAACAAAAGCGCTCATCGTTGAATATCTTCATCCAAAGCTTAAGAAGATCGCCGATGAAATGCAGAATAATTCATTTGTGTTTTACTTGCCACAATCAAAACTATTCAAAACAGAAAACATATTTGATGTTTCATTCGCGGAAGATATTGTAGTACCTGTTTTCAAAGTTGCTGCAAAAGATCAACAATATGAATTATCCTGTTTTGTGAAGATTGATGGACAGCTAATGTCTTTAGATCAAAATGAATGGAACAGCACATTGTTGTTTTTGTACAATCATAAATTATATTCCTGGCAAAAACCAGAGGATATATTACAGGCAGAGAAATATTTTAATAAAAAACCACAGATATTATTAAAGGAGAATTGGGCAGAAACTTTCCAGAAAATTATATTGCCTCTTACAAAAGAGTATCATATTGAGTTTGACAAATCCCTGGTCAAAGAAGTTAAGGAAGGCGAGCCGGAAGTAAGATTAATGCTGATCGAAAAGGGCGATTATCTTTTATTTCAACCAGTATTCAGTTATAAAGGATTTGAAACGAAGGCCAATGATAAATCAGTCATCATAGTACCCGACGGTGACAAACTGCTGATAGTACATCGAAACAAACCTGCGGAAGAAAAATTTATTGCCCGACTGGAAAGCCTTCATTCACAATTTATGAGGCCACAGGATGGCAATAGTCTTGTCTTGAAAGGAGTGGATGTATTGAAGAATAATTGGTTCTTTTTATTTGTGGATGCCATGAAGGAAATGAAAGTTCCAGTGTATGGTTTCGAAGCACTTAAAAACTTTCGATTCAATACAGCGAAACCATCCACACAAATACACGTTAGCAGTGGGCTTGACTGGTTTGATGCAAGAATTGAGCTTTCCTTTGGCGAGCAACGGATTGGAATTGGAGATGTAAAAAAAGCGCTGGCAAATAAACAATCATTCGTTCAGCTTAAAGATGGCACACTTGGAATTTTACCAGATGAATGGATAAAGAAATATTCTTTATTATTTAAAGTTGGTGAGGGCAGCACTAACCAACTACGGTTATCAAAATATCACCTTAGTGTGATCGATGATCTTTATGATAAACGTGATGAAAAGGAATTGTCTTTTAAGCTGGACGAAAAATATGAGCGGATAAGGAATTTCAAAGATATACCTGAAGTGGAACTCCCTTCAGGTCTGGTAAACATCCTTCGCCCTTACCAGGTATCAGGCTTTCATTGGCTTAATTATTTGAATGAAGTAGGTTGGGGTGGTATACTCGCAGATGATATGGGTCTGGGAAAAACCGTTCAGGCACTAACCATGTTGCGTCATTATAAGGAAGAATATAAAGGTCTGAAAGCGATGGTCGTTTGTCCAACAACATTAATATATAACTGGGAAAATGAAATAAAGAAATTCACTCCAGAATTGACCTACAGGATTCATCATGGCAGCCTCAGAACAAGAAACCTCGAGGAGCTTCAGCAAAGCAATGTAGTGATAACTACCTACGGAACTTTACGGAGTGATATCCAGGTATTTATGAATATTCTATTTGATTATGTGGTACTGGATGAATCACAGGCAATTAAAAATCCCTCGTCAAAAGTGGCAAAGGCATCCTGCCTTCTTACTGCCAGAAACCGGTTGTGCATGAGTGGAACACCTTTGCAAAATAATACCTTCGATATCTATGCACAAATGAATTTTCTTAATCCCGGCCTGCTGGGTTCTATGGAGTTTTTTAGAAATGAATTTGCTACCCCTATCGACAAGTTTGGAGAAATGGAACAAAAAGACCATTTGCGTAAATTATTATACCCATTCATTTTACGGAGAACAAAAGAACAGGTAGCAAAAGACCTTCCTGAAAAAATGGAAACTATTCTCTTCTGCGAAATGGAAGACGAACAAAGAAAAGTTTATGATGCATATAGAAATGTATACAGGGATAAAATTCTCGGTGTTATTGATCAGCAGGGGATAGACAAATCACAACTTACCATATTGCAGGGGCTCATGAAGCTGAGACAGATTTGTGATAGTCCGGCGATCCTTAATGAAGAGGAAAAGTATCCGAACCATTCTATCAAGTTGGATGAACTTACACGCGAGATCACTGAAAATATAGGGGAGCATAAAGCTTTGATATTCTCCCAGTTCCTGGGGATGCTGGCGCTAATCAAGGAGAAGCTAAAGGAAAATAATATTGTATTTGAATATTTTGATGGTTCTACTTCACCTATTGATCGGCAGCGGGCTATTCAAAATTTCCAAAATAAAGATGAATGTCGTGTATTCCTTATCTCATTAAAGGCCGGAGGGGTAGGATTAAATCTTACAGCAGCCGATTATGTTTATATCGTTGATCCATGGTGGAACCCTGCAGTTGAGCAACAGGCAATCGACAGAACACACCGGATCGGGCAAACAAAAAACATATTTGCTTACAGGATGATTTGTAAAGACACCATTGAAGATAAGATATTGCAATTGCAGGAAAGGAAGCGGATACTGGCAAAAGAACTTATAGCAGACGATTCTTCATTTGTGAAGAAGCTCAGCAAAGAGGATGTTGAATACCTGTTCAGCTAATTCCTTGGGTAAAATAATCTCTCAGCCTGATAAAATCTCTCTTAGAATCAGATACTAAATAGGGTTTCAGCTTTCGCGCAATAAATTTGATAAAACGGCGCATAGATATTGGATTTTGATAATTATAATTCCGGGAGGCAAAGCCATTTATCAATCTCCCACTCACCAAACGATCTGGCTATTACGGAGCCGGGTACGTGCTTTTTTATAATAGCGAGTGTTGTAGAACTCCGGGTTTTGCCGCAGTTTGGCTACAAATGTTTGTGCCAGACGTACAACCAGGTGTTTGCTGTGCGTTTTTTGATGGTTCATAAAATGAAGTGGTTTTGTACGTACAACGAGCCAATTGGATAATTATTGTGCA
>JADGPY010000392.1 GCA_017882205.1 Chitinophagaceae bacterium | reverse complement strand
TTGAAAGAGCTATTATGGCCATACGTTTTAATGACTACTTTTTTGGTACCCAGTTTCACCCTGAAGCTGATGCAGTAGGTATGAGCATGTACCTGCAAACAGATGCTAAGAAGAAAACCGTTGTCGATAACTATGGCCTCGAAAAATGGCAATCCATGATCGACCATCTTAATGACCCTGATAAAATCCTTTGGACGTATTCCCACATACTCCCCAATTTTTTGAATATCGCTGTAGAGACGATGCCTGCATCGTCTCATACTTTTAAATCAAATTTCATTTAATGATAAAAGCCCATCGCGAACAATTCAATACAAATTTTACAGAACAGAAATACAAGGCAATGCTTGATGAGCTGGATGCCAGGTACCCAGGAGATATTGAGTTTAGGGTAGCTGAAACCCCCATTTTTATTCCGAAAGATTTTACTGATAAAGTCATTGATGCATGTGAAACCATCGTTGACCTGATCATTGATGAAGATTTTAAGTTGCTCACAGAAAATGCCATTCCCACAGGGGAAATAGTGCCTAACGAGAATGAACATACGCATTTTATTGCATTTGATTTCGGTATTTGCGAAAATGAAAAGGGTGAGCTTGAACCCCAATTAATAGAGATGCAGGGATTTCCAACACTATTCGCATTCCAGGTATTTTACCCGGAAGTTCTTGAAAAGCATTTTTATATCCCGGAAAATTTTGATCATTATCTTAGTCATTATGACAAGTCAACATACATAAACCTTCTGAAGCAGATAATTGTAGGGGATTATGAACCTGAGAATGTTATACTGCTTGAGATTAAACCCCACAAACAAAAGACACGGGTAGATTTTTATTGCACCAGGGATTATCTAAAGATCCCGATCGTATGTATTACAGAACTTATACAGGAAGGCAATAAATTATATTACCTGAACAATGGAGAAAAAACTCCCATTAAAAGAATTTACAACAGGGTGATATTTGATGAGCTGCTGCAACAAAAAGAAAGCCTGGGTAATATTGTTGACATCACCCAGGACCTCGATGTAGAATGGGTTCCGCACCCTAACTGGTTTTACCGCATTAGCAAATACACTCTCCCATTTATAAAACATCCTTACGTTCCGGAAACATTTTTCCTGAATAATATACAACTGGTACCTGATGATCTTGAAAATTTTGTTCTGAAGCCATTGTTTTCCTTTGCCGGTCAGGGTGTTGTGATTGATGTGACTAAGGAAGATATTGACAATGTAAAGGATCCTGAAAACTGGATATTACAACGAAAGGTAAAATATGCGGATGTGATAAAAACACCTGGCAGTCCTGCAAAAGCAGAAATGCGCATCTTCTATTTTTGGAGGGATGGGAATACCCGCCCTGTAGCGGTCAATAATCTTGCCCGCCTTAGCAAAGGCAAGATGATTGGCGTTCGCTACAACATGGATAAAGATTGGGTGGGCGCAAGTGTTTGTTACTTCGAAAAATAACCCAAGGATTTAGTCTTGGGCTTACCGATTCTGATCTTCCAACTTACTTACTACACCAACCTTCCTCAGGATCATCCTGTACGATCTCCTGTGCATCAATTGATGAACCAGCGAATAAATAACAGGCAACAATAATAAGGTAAGTATAGTTGATGTGATCAACCCTCCTATCACTACGATTGCCAATGGTTTCTGCGTTTCACTACCTATTCCGTGGGAAATAGCGGCAGGCATCAATCCTATTGCAGCCATCAGGGCAGTCATCACAACAGGGCGCACCCTGGATATCACACCTGAATGGATCGCTTCATCCAGGTGCATCTTCTCATCCAGGTTTTTCTTGAACACACTGATCAGTATCACTCCATTTTGGATGCAGACTCCAAATAATGCGATGAATCCAATACCCGCGCTTATGCTAAAGTTAATCCCAGTGATATGCAAGGCCAGAATTCCTCCAATTAGTGCAAAGGGCACGTTCAATAAGGTAAGTATTGCATCCTTCACATTATTAAAGGTTACAAAAAGAATAAGGAATATTATTAGCAGGCATACTGGTACCACTTGTGACAAAGTTTTGGATGCACGCACCTGGTTTTCAAATACCCCATTCCAGGTAGTATAATAACTTCTCGGCAGCTTAACATTCGCATTAACTTTCTGCTGTGCTTCAGCTATGGTGCTTCCAAGATCCCTTCCACGCACTGAAAATTTGACTGCTATATAACGTAGATTATTATCCCTGTAAATGAAAGCTGGGCCAGTAATTGTATTTATATCCGCTATTTCTTTTAATGGAATTTTGATATTATCCTTTCCTGGCATCATCAGGTTTTCGATGGCCTCCTGGTTAGCACGGTAAGGCTCCTCATACCTTATCCTGACATCAAATTTTCTTTCACCTTCATATAGCTGGGTAGCAGCCTTTCCACCGACAGCCATTTCTATAACACTTTGCGCATCGGCCATCGTGATACCATACATGGCCATCTTTTGCTGGTCGAGCTCTACCCTAAATTCAGGTTGACCAAGGTTTCTTTCAATCCCAAGATCTTCAACTCCCTTAACAGTTTTCATTTGTTGATAAACATCTTTAGCAGCCTTATCAAGATCATCAAAGCTGGTTCCAAAGATTTTAACAGCCAAAGAAGCATTTACACCTGCAACAGCCTCCTCTACATTGTCGCGAATAGGCTGCGAATAATTAAAAACTGTTCCCGGGTATTTACGTAACTGGGTATCCATTTGATCAATCAGTTGTTCTTCGGTTACTTTCCTCTTCCATTTATCTTCCGGATATAGGTCTACCTGGATTTGGATATTGTAAAATCCCTTAGGGTCTGTGCCATCATTCGGCCTTCCAACCTGTGCAAGTGTTTGTTTTACTTCCGGAAAATTATGAAGAACCTCTATCATTTTATTACTTATATCATTCGCTTCCGGGAGGCTTACACTCATTGGCAATTCAGCTTCCACCCATAAGGCCCCCTCATTTAATTCGGGTAAAAATTCAGTTCCTAAAAATCTTGCTGAAAAGAATGTAATTGCCATTACGCCAATGGCTATGACTACACTGGACTTCTTATTTCGATAAGTAAATCGAAATAATTTCCCGATTCCTTTTTCGAAGAATTGCACTATAGGATTATGTTTTTCTCTTACATTTTTTCTAAGTAAGATGCTGGATAAGGCTGGTACTAATGTAAGTGTGAATAGCAATGCCCCCAGCAAGGCAAAACCCAATGTGTAAGCCAGGGGAGAAAACATCTTGCCTTCCACTTTCTGAAAGGCGAAAATTGGGATGAGGCAGGTAATGATAATTACTTTAGAGAAAAAGATGGCCTTACCCATTTCCGTACCCTTCTGCTTAAATAATCCTAATTTAGCCAGCTTATTGAATTTCTCCATTCCCACTTCCCGGGCCTTTTGATCCAGAACCACAAAAAGTCCTTCTACCATCACCACAGCCCCGTCTATGATGATACCAAAATCCACAGCTCCCATACTTAGGAGGTTAGCCGACATACCTTTCAAACGCATGCATATGAAAGCAAATAGCAACGAGAGAGGTATGACAATACTAACGGTAAGGGTCGTCCGCCAGTCAGCCATGAAGATTAATACGATAAGAGTTACCAGGATAACGCCCTCCAACAGATTATGAATTACTGTCTCCGTTGCATAATTCATAAGATCTGTGCGGTCATAGAAAGTATTGATCTTTACTCCTCTCGGTAGAATATTCTCATTGAGGTCTTTAATTTTCTCATGGATCCTGTCAAGTGCCTCCTTTGGATTCTCGCCTTTCCGGATCACAACTATGCCTTCTATCACATCCTTATCAAAATCCCTTGCAACCTGGCCAAGCCGTGGCTTTCCAGCCTCTTTAACGGTTCCTATATTTTTTACAAGGATAGGAACTCCATTAATATTGGTAATAATGATGTTTTCAATATCACTAACATCATTGAGTAAGCCGATGCCCCGAACTACAAATGCCTGCCCGTTTCTTTCGATCACATCCCCGCCCACATTAAGATTACTCTTTGAAACTGCTGTATATACATCCAGAGAAGTAAGATTATACTGGTTAAGCTGGTTGGGATTAACGCTGATTTCAAATATTTTCTCTTCTCCTCCAAAGCTGTTAACGTCCGCTACTCCCTGCACACTTTTGAATTGCCTGTCGAGTACCCAATTCTGGATGGTAGTAAGATCACGTATCGAATAATTTTTGCCCGTTAAAGTATACCGGTATACCTCACCAGTTGGCCCGTAAGGGGGTTCCACTTCCGGAACTATCCCTTCGGGAAGATCTGCATTACCAAGGCGGCTGGTAACCTGCTGGCGGGCAAATGCGTCATCCACATCATCATCAAATATTATCCTGATATAACTTAATCCGAACGCCGAGGTGGTGCGGAGATTTATTTTCTTCTGCACTGAATTCAACGCTACTTCAAGCGGGACAGTAATGAATTTTTCAACCTCTTCTGCACTTCTTCCAGGCCATTGGGCAATGATGATGATCTGGGTATTCGTAACATCAGGAAAGGTTTCAATGGCTGTATTTTTATAACTCCAGATACCTATTACCACAAGTACCGCTGTTAAGAAAAACACGAGGTATCTGTGACGGAGTGAAAAATGTATGATATTCTTGATTATCTTAACCACGGTAAAAATTTAAAGTTGTGAAGTTGGACTTATTGTCCGTTCAAGGAATTAAACAGCAGGATCTGGTTCCTGCTAACCACCAGGTCGCCATCTTTCAAACCAGTCGATAGGTATGTTTTATCTCCAACTACTTTTAGTGTCTCAACTTCCTGGATCGATACATTGTAAGGATCTTTATAAATAACTACATAACTTTTACCCCCATCAAATACGATCGCATTGCTCGGGATTTCCAAAGCTTTCACATCCTGCTTTTCAGCAATGATAATCTTGGTGAACATTTGTGGCTTAAGCAATAGATCGGGATTTGGCAGGATGATCTTTATCTTCATCGCCTTACTTGTAGGATCTAAGACAGAGTTTATCTGGTCAACCTTCCCGTGGAATACTTTGCCTGGATATGCTAATGTAGTCACATCGGCAGATTCACCTTTCCTTACTTTTTGAATATCGGTTTCAAACACGCTTGCGTTAATCCAAACATCCTGCATATCTGAAATAGTAAAAAGATTCTGGGCATTGTCGTTCCTGATAAAACTTCCTGCATTCAGGTTTTTCTCAACTATGAAACCAGCTCTTGGAGAAACAATAATGTAGCTTCCTTCAGCATTTGTTTTACCTCCTCCGT